>JBIIHJ010000108.1:0-10875 GCA_044235875.1 Pseudoxanthomonas sp. | reverse complement strand
CGGCACGCCGGAGACTTCCGGCACCTTGGACAGGGTCAGCGGCTTGAGCGCGGCCAGCAGCTGGGCGGGATTGATCTCGCCCAGGTTGAAGGACGCGTCCAGGCCGTCGCCGTAGGCCAGTTGCTCGGTGTCGCTGAGCTGGGGCACGCTGCCGGTCAGGGTCTTGAGCGCCTTGGCGTCCAGGCCGATGCGGTAGTAACCGGCGGCGCCGGCGTTGGGCATGACCCAGCCGCCCTTCTTGGCGCCCGGCAAAGCCAGCGTGCCGCTGGCGGCCGACAGCAGGGTGCAGGCCTTGTCGCTGCCGCCGGTGGTCTGGTAACGCACGCACACGGGCACGCCCCAGGTCTTGGCCGAGTCGCCGGTGCTGCCCAGCGGCAGGTAGCGCTTCTGGGTGAGCTTGAGCACGACCTGGCCCTTGGCGTCGGTCACCTCGGTGTGCACGTACGGCACGCCAGGCTGGTCGAGGAAGCTGTTGAACGCGGCGGTGAAGTCCGCGCCCTTGCCCGCTGCCGTGGCGATCGCGCTGACCAGGTCATCGGCCGTGGCATTGGCGAACTTGTGGTCCTGGATGTACTGGCGCATGCCCTTTTGAAACACGTCCTCGCCCACGTAGGACTCGAACATGCCCAGCACCGAGGCGCCCTTCTGGTAGGTGATGCCGTCGAAGGCATTCTCGATGTCGCCGTTGCCAGTGATTTCCTGGCGCATCTTGCGGGTGGCCACCAGGCCATCGCCGGACATCGCGCCCTGCGCGCCGAGCACGCGGTCCAGGTCGGCGCGGTACTCCGGATGCACCTTCATCGTCACCTTCTGCTGCATCCAGGTGGCGAAGGACTCGTTGAGCCACAGGTCGTTCCACCAGGCCATAGTCACCGTGTCGCCGGTCCACTGGTGGGCCAGCTCGTGGGCGATGACGTTGAACGAGGAGCGCTTGTAGCGGGTGGCCGAATTTTCATCCAGCAGCAGCAGGAAGTCGCGGTAGGTCACCAGGCCGGCGTTTTCCATCGCACCGGCCGAGAAGTCCGGCGCGGCCAGCTGGTCCAGCTTGTCCCATGGATAGCCGAAGCCATAGTAATCCTCCAGCGTGTGGATGATCACCGGCGTGGAATCCAGCGCGATCTTCATGCGCGGACCCTTGCCATGCGGGGCGACACCGCGCAGCGGCAGGGTGCCGGCGCGCTGCGGCGTGGCGGTGATGCCCGGGCCATCGACCACGTCCCACGGGCCGACTGCAAAAGCGACCAGGTAGGTCGGCAGCGGCAGCGTGCGCGAGAAGGTCAGCGTCTTCCAGCCCTTGCCGGCCGGGGTTTCCTTGATCTGGCTGGTGTTGGCCACGCCCTGCAGGTCGGACGGAATGGTCAGCTTGATGTCGTAGGGCGTCTTGAACGCCGGCTCGTCGAAGCTGGGGAACGCAAAGCGCGCGCTGACCGGCTCCATTTGCGTCATCGCATACGGCTTGCCTTCGTAGGTGACCTTGTACAGGCCTTCCAGCTCGCCGTTGAACGGCGCGGTGTAGGCGATGGTCAGGGTCAGGTCCTGCGGCTGCAGGGTGCTGCCGAAATCGATCCGGGCCACGCCGGTCTTCTCGTCGGCCTGCACGTACTTGGCAGGCTTGGGCTTGCCGCCGGCGGCAGTCACGGTGACCTTGTCGACGGTCAGTTCCTTGCCGTCGATCCACAGGTGGTCGCTGGCCTGGGTCAGCTTGATCCGGATGGTGGTGGTGCCGCTGAACTTGTCCTGCGATGGGTCGATCTTCAGGTCCAGCGCATAGTCCTGCGGCTGGGCCCAGGTGGGCAGGCGACCGGTCGGGATTTCATCGGCGGCGTAGGCGCTGGCGCAGCAGGCGGCCAGCGCCAGGGTCAGCAATGAACGGGCAAGACGGGGCATCTGGGTGGCTCCGGGTGGCGAGAACGTGACCGGGCAAAGTGCCCCCCGAAGCGGGACCGGGACAGTGCCACAAGGCATGGGTGCGGGCGGATCTGACGGCCCGGCCCAGCCGGGCCCGGCTTACAGCCCTGCGAACACCACCACTGCATGCAATAGCAGTCCGATCAACCCGCCGACCAGGGTGCCGTTGAAGCGGATGTACTGCAGGTCACGGCCGACGGCGAGTTCCAGGACGTCGGTGAGCTGGCGCTCGTCCCAGCTTTTCATGGTCTGGGCGATGTGCGTGGTGACGCCGCTGCGCAGGCGGGTGGTCAGGCTTTCGGCGGCGCTGGTAAGGTGGGTGTTGAGCGCCTCGCGCAGGGCTGGGTCGCGGACCAGCGATTCGCCCAGCGCCTGCAGCGAGCGTTCCAGGTGCTGGGCCAGGGTGGAGTCGGGTTTCTCAAGGTCCGTGCGCAGTGCCGCATGCACCTGGTCCCACAGCCCGCGCACGTAATCCTGCACGGCCGGGTGGTCAATCAGGTTCTGCTTGATCTGCTCGACACGCTGGGCCAGCGCGGGGTCGCTGCGCAGGCGCACGACGTAGCCGGACAGCCATTCCTCGTAGTCCTTGCGCAGCGGGTGGCCGGGCGTGGACAGGACCATCTGCAGTTCTTCCAGCGCCGCGGCGGCCATGCGCTGGGCGAGCGAATCGCCGATCTCCTCGACCGGCTTGATCAGATCGACCGTGCCCATCAGCTTGGGCCACTCGCGCCGCGCGTAACGCACGATCAGCGCCGAGGCGCGCGCCTTGAGGGCCGGGTCGTCCAGCCAGCGGCCGATGCGCTTGAGGGCTTCGTCGAGCAGCTCCTGGTGGCGGCCATCGGCGGTGAGGACGCCAAGCACCTCGCCAGCGGTGCCGGCCGCGTTCCAGCTGCGCAGGCGGCCGATCACGAACTTCTGGATCGCCACGCGCACGGCCGATTCGTCCAGCAGGTCCAACGCCTGCAACGCCCAGCCGCGGGCCATGCCGGCGAGCATCTTCGACTGCGAAGTTTCGGCCAGCCATTCCCCCAGGCGCTTGGCCGGGTCGAACACCCGCAGTTTTTCCAGCAGCGATTCCGGGGCCAGGAAATGGTCGCGCACGAACACCGCCAGGCTGTCGGCCAGCCGGTCCTTGCTGCGCGGCACGATCGCCGTATGCGGGATCGGCAGGCCCAGCGGCCGGCGGAACAGTGCCACCACCGCAAACCAGTCGGCCATCGCGCCGACCGCGGCGGCCTCGCAGAACGCGGCCACCCAGGCCCACGCGCCATGCAAACCCATCGCATGGCTAAGCGCAAAACCAGCCAGCATCAGCAGCAGCAGGCCGAAGGCGGCCAGCTTCATGCGGCGCAGGCGGATGCGGCGGGGATCGGTGGCAGTGCCGGTCAGCGATTCGGGTTCGGTCATGCGTACAAGCCTAACGTCCCGCGTGCGAAGCCCATGCCTTGCCTCCGTGCGGACTTCACACAGACTTCAAACAGCGCTCAAACCCCACCCACTCAGGCCGCGCAGGCTGGTGCCATCAATCTGCGATGGAGCCGTGCATGAAATCCCTGAAACTGTTGTTGCGTTTTGCGATCGTCGGCGCGCTGGTGCTGGCGCTGCTGATTCCACTGGCGATGATCCGCAGCAAGATCGCCGAGCGCACCGAATTTCGCGAGCAGGCGGTGCAGCGGGTCTCGCGCAGCACTGCCGGTGCGCAGCGCCTGGTCGGTCCGTTGCGTGCAGTGCCCTATGTCGATCTGCGTCAGGAGACATGGGTCGACGACAAGGGCGTGTCGCGCACCCGCCAGGTGCGCGAGGAAGGCGTGTTGCTGCAGACTCCGCTGACGCTGGAGGTGCAGGGCCAGCTCACGCCGGAGACGCGCAAGGTCGGCCTGTTCGAAGTGCCCATCTACAAGTGGGAGGCCAAGCTGGCCGCGCAGTTCGGCACCGCGCTGCCCGCTGTCCCCTCGGGCAACACCCGTAGCTACGGCACGCCCTATCTGTTGCTGGGCCTGACCGATGTGCGCGGCCTGCTGGGTGCGCCGCGGTTGCAGGTGGACGGGCAGCCGCTGCGCTTCCAGCCAGGCACGCGCGCCTTCAATGAACGCCTGGCCGGCGTCAGCGCGCTGCTGCCGGCGATCGCCGGTGACGTCGTTCCGGGCCGGAACGTGCAGCTGTCTTTCACTCTGGCTGGCACCCAGGGGCTGGACGTGGTGCCGGTGGCCGACGACACGCGCGTGCAGATCGGTTCGGCCTGGCCGCATCCGACCTTCAGTGGGGACTTCCTGCCGGTGAAGCGCGCCGTGCGCGCCGATGGCTTCGACGCACAGTGGGCGGTGTCCTCGTTGGCCAGTCAGGCCCAGACCCAGCTGCAGCAGCTCAAATCGACCGAGACCAGGCTGGATGCGCTGCGGGTCGAACTGATCGACCCGGTCGACGTGTACACGCTGGCCGATCGCGCCAGCAAGTACGGAATTCTGTTCGTGGTGCTGACCTTCGTCGGTTTCGGCCTGTTCGAACTGATCAAGCGCCTGCCGATCCATCCGATGCAGTACCTGCTGGTCGGGCTGGCGCTGGCAATGTTCTTTTTGCTGCTGATCAGCCTGAGCGAGCACGTCGCGTTCTGGATGGCTTATGTCGTCTCGGCGGTGGCCTGCATCGGCGTGCAGTTCGTCTATCTGTCCGGCGTGCTGCGCAGCTGGGGGCGTGCGGCCGGTTTCGCCACCGGGCTGACCGCGTTGTACGGAGCGTTGTATGGCCTGTTGATCTCCGAGGACAACGCACTGCTGATGGGCTCGCTGCTGCTGTTCGGCATCCTGGCGGTCATCATGTGGGTCACACGGCGCGTGGACTGGTATGCGCTGTCGGCGGAGCTGCGCTGATGCTGCTGCAGGGGCGGGCGGTGCGCCATGCGGCGCGCCGGCTTCCGCAAGCGCTGGCGGTCAGTGGCGTGCGCCAGACCGCCGGCCTGCTGCCGGTGCTGCTGCCGCTGCGGCATGGATGTTCGGGTGCGGTGGTGTTCCAGCTGGCTGCCTCCACCGTGCACGCGCTGCACGAGCACCCGCGTGCGCTGCTCCGCGACGCGCTGGAATCCCGTGCAGGCCAGGCGCCGGCCTATCGACCCTGGCGCGCGCTGCGCACTGCCGCCCACGGCGTGCTGTGGCTGAGCGCACAGCTGCAACGCCCGGCGTGGCTGGTGGTGGTGCCCGACGAAGGCGTGGCGGTGTATCTGTGGCGGGAGGCGCGTGCGGTAAATTGGACGCATGACTTGCCCTGATCCTGCTTTCGCCACGCCCCGCATTGCCGTGGTGCGCGGGTCCGACATCGCGCCGTACCTGGACGATGTCGCCCGCCTGCGCATCGCGGTGTTCGCACACTGGCCGTATCTGTACGCGGGCGACGCCACGTACGAGCGCGATTACCTGGCCGCGTATGCACGTTCCCCGCGCAGCGTGTTCGTGCTGGCGCTCGATGGTGAGGCGGTGGTGGGCGCATCGACCGGACTGCCCTTGCTGGACGATACCGAAGCGTTTTCCGCGCCGCTGGCCGCCGCTGGCATCGATGCGGACAAGGTGTTCTATTTCGGCGAATCGGTCCTGCTTCCCCAATGGCGCGGACGCGGGGTCGGCCATGCGTTCTTCGATGCGCGCGAGGCCCATGCACGCGCCCTGGGCGGCTTCGAAACCACTGCGTTCTGCGCGGTGGACCGCGAGGTGCACGATCCGCGCCGGCCCGCCGCGCACCGCGACCACGACGCGTTCTGGCACAAGCGCGGCTATACCCGGCGCGACGGCCTGGCCGTGACCCTGCCGTGGAAGGAGCCGGATCGCGGCGAGGTCGGCCACACGCTCACTCTCTGGACGCGCCAACTCGAGGCCATTGCATGAAAGTCGCCGTCGCCAAATATCCGGTCGGCCAGCCGCGTGACTTCGATGCCTTTGCAGAGAAGCAGTTCCACCTGTTGCAGCAGGCCGCCGATGCCGGCGCGCGCATCGCGGTGTTGCCCGAATACCTGTCGCTGGAACTGGCTGCCACGTTCCCGGTGGCGATTAGTGCGGACTTGATCGCCTCGCTGGAAGCCACCCAGCACTATGTCGAAGACTTCCAGCATCTGTACGCCACCGTGGCCCAGCGGCTGGGTCTGCACGTGGTGGCCGGGAGCTTCCTCACCGCGGTGGGCAATGGGCGCTATCGCAACCGGTCCCACTGGTTCACGCCCGATGGCCGGCAGGGGTGGCAGGACAAGCTGCAGCTCACCGGATTCGAAAAGCACGCCGGCGTGATCGAAGGCGGCGACGAGGTGCGCGTGTTCGAGGCCGATGGCCTGCGCGCCGGCATCTCGATCTGCTACGACGCCGAGTTCCCGCTGCCGGTGCGCGCCCAGCAGCAGGCCGGTGCGCGCCTGCTGGCTGTGCCCAGCTGCACGGACACCGATGCCGGCGCGACCCGCGTGCGGGTCGGCTGCCTGGCGCGCGCGTTGGAGAACCGCATCTTCGTGGCCCAATCGGTCACCGCCGGCATCGCGCGCTGGAGCCCGGCACTGGACGAAAATACCGGCGAGGCCGCGCTGTTTGCGCCGATGGACGTCGGCCTGCCGGCCGATGGCGTGATCGCCCAGACCTCGGGCGATCAGGTGTGGGCGATCGGCGAGCTGGACTTCGATGCGCTGGAGGCCAGCCGCCAGCATGCGCAGGTCGCCAACGATCGCGACTGGATCGGCCAGGACGCGCCCGCGCTTCGCCGGGCCCGGCTGACGCCTCTTTCCTGACGGATTTGTCATGCGCATCCATGACCGATGGCGGGGCGATGGGCCGCGCCAGTCTGGCTAGACTCGGGGGTTTGACCAACCAACCGGGGATGCGTGGAATGAAGGTGATCAAGTGGGGTGTCATGGCGGCGTGCCTGGGATTGGCGCTGTCAGCCGGCGCGGAGGAATCGGTCGACCTGGAGATGGTGGGCAAGATCCGCCAGGAAGCGTTTCACCGTTCGCAGGTGGCCGACACCCTGCAGCACCTGACCGAGCAGATCGGTCCGCGCCTGACCAATTCTCCCAACATGGCCAAGGCCAACGCCTGGACCAAGGGCAAGTTCACCGAGTGGGGCCTGGCCAACGTGCACGACGAGGCCTTCGCCGACTTCGGCCGTGGATGGGAGTTCAGCAGCGCCAGCCTGGAGCTGCTGGCCCCGCGCACCGCGCCACTGCATGCCGTGCCCAAGGCGTGGACGCCGGGCACCAACGGCCCGGTCGAAGGCGAGGCCATCGCGATCACCTTCAAGACCAAGGCCGACCTGGACAAGTACAAGGGCAAGCTGCGCGGCAAGATCGTGCTGTTGAGCGAGACGCGCGAATACAAGCCCGGCACCGAGCCAGCATCCAAGCGTTATGACGAAGCCGGCCTCAACGACCTGCTGAATTTCTCGCTGCCCACCGCGGGCGGCCCGGACGCCAAGGCCAAGCGCGTCAAGGAATATCGCGAGCGCCTGGAGCTGGTGAAGGCGACCAACGAATTCCTGGTCAGCGAAGGCGCGGTGGCCGCGCTGAGCATCAGCGGCTGGGACGATGGCATCCTGCGCGTGGGTGGCGGCGGTTCGCGCAAGGCCGGCGAATCGGTCGGCGTGCCCGAGCTGGTGGTCGCGGCCGAACACTACAACCCGCTGCTGCGCGCGCTGGACCGCAAGGAAACCGTGCGCCTGCGCGTCAACTCCGATGCGCGTTTCACCACCCAGACCAACGAGCCCGGCTACAACACCCTCGCCGAGCTCAAGGGCAGCGGCAAGGCCGATGAAGTGGTGATGCTGGGCGCGCACATGGACTCCTGGCACGCCGGCACCGGCGCTTCGGACAACGGCGCGGGCGTGGCGGTGATGATGGAAGCCATGCGCATCCTCAAGGCCGTCGGCGCAAAGCCCAAGCGCACCATTCGCGTGGCGCTGTGGAGCGGCGAGGAGCAGGGCTTGATCGGCTCGACCGACTACGTCGCGCGCCATTTCGCCAGCTATCCCGAGCCGACCGATCCGGCCCAGAAGGCATTGCGGCCGGAGCTGCGCGAGCCTACCGGTCCGCTGCAGCGGACCAAGGACTACGGCAAGTTCTCGGCCTACTTCAACCTGGACAACGGCTCGGGCAAGATCCGCGGCATCTACGCGCAGGAAAACCAGGCGGTGATGCCAATCTTCAAGGCCTGGCTGGCGCCGTTCAACGACCTGGGCGCGACCATCGTCACCAGCCGCAACACCGGCAGCACCGACCACATCCCGTTCGACCGCGTGGGCCTGCCAGGCTTCCAGTTCGTGCAGGACCGCCTGGACTACGGCACCCAGGTGCACCATAGCGACCTGGACACCTACGACCACGCCTCACCCGATGACCTGAAGCAGGCCGCGGCGATCATCGCCACGTTCGTCTACCAGGCCGCGACGCGCGAGGAGAAGCTGCCGCGCAAGGACGTGCTGCAGGAGTGATCGCGCGGCGGCGCCTTTCATTGCCTTGAAAGAAGGCCGGCATTGCCGGCCTTCTTGCATCAGGCGCCAGGCAATCGCGCCAGCAACAGCGGCCAGCTCTAAAACCACGGCATCCGAGCAAGCTCCGCCCGGGAGGGCGCGCGACCAAAAGCCCTTGTAGAGCCGAGCTTGCTCGGCTGCTTTTGCTTGTCGCTCGCTGTTGCTCCGCGCTTGTGCGGCCAAGCCGCGCCAACGCCTGTGATTTCGCTTTCGCTTGGACATCGGTCAGGGATGGGTTCGACAGCACCCCCGCTCACCCCAACAAACTGACCCCCGGCACCGGCCAGATCGCCAGCGCGGCCAACCCGCATCCAATGGCCGTCGCCGCCAATACATCGCTGGGGAAGTGCAGCCCCAGCACCACGCGCGAGGTCGCCACGCAGGCGGTGAACGGCAACAGCAGCGGCGCCAGCGCCGGGTAATGCGCCAGCGCCACCAGGGTGAACGCGACCGCATGCAGCGTATGGCCCGACGGGAAGGAGAACTCGTCCAGCGGCGCGACCCAGGCCTGGATGCGCACGTCCGAAGCAAATGGGCGTGGCCGGCGCGTCCAGCGCTTCAGGCCCTTGTAGAGCAGCAGTGCGATCGCGCCCGTGGCGGCCAGGTGCGCCGCAGCGGCCAGGCCATGCCAGCCGTCGAACACGATCAGCGCGGCCATCAGCACGTACCAGAACACGCCGTCACCCAGGCGGCTGATCACCGCGAAGAAGCGACGTACGTCGTGGCGGCGACCGAAACGGTTGGCGAACAGGCAGACGCCCGATTCGCGGGGCAGGTTCATCTCACGCGGGGACGGCATGGGCATGCTCCTTACGTTGACGGGCCAGGCGGGACAGCAGGACATCGAAATCGGCCGCGACCTGCGCGGGCTGCAGGGCCTGCACCGCCGCATGCGCAGCGGTGCCCATCGCGCGGCGACCAGGCGGGCTGACGCCCAACGCAAGAACCGCTTCGACGAACGCCGCGTCGTGCTCCACCGCCGCGCCATGCAGGCCGGTGCGCAGGTGTTCGCGCGCGGCGCCGGAGTCGAAGGCGACCGTGGCCAGGCCGCTGGCCATGGCTTCGAGGGTCACATTGCCGAAGGTCTCGCTGCGGCTGGGGAACACGAACACATCGGCGCTGGCGTAATGCCGCGCCAGGTCCTGTCCGCGCTGCATGCCGGCGAAGATGAAGTCCGGATGGGCGGCCTGCAGCGCGGCGCGCTCCGGGCCATCGCCGACCCATACCATCCGTGCATGCGGGCAGCGGTGCTGCAGGGCGCGGAACGCGCGCACCGCCAGGCCGAGATTCTTCTCCGCCGCGATCCGTCCGACCGATAGCAGCACCGGCGTGTCTTCGCCGGCGTCCCACTGAGAGCGCAGCTGCGCATCGCGGAAATCCGGATGGAACTGGCTGGTGTCCACCGCGCGCGCCAGACGCTGGACCTTGGAGAAGCGCTGGTCTTCCAGCCAACGCGCCAGTTCGTGGGTCGGCACCAGCGTGGCGTTGCCGCCGTTGTGGAAGCGGCGCATCCAGCGCAGCGCGACCGGCTGCAGCCACGGCATGCCGTAGTCGCTCATGTAGTGATCGAAGCGGGTGTGGAAGCCGGTGGCCACCGGAATGCCGAGCCGCTTGGCCGCGTGCAGCGCCGACCAGCCCAGCGGGCCTTCCGTGGCCACGTAGATCGCATCCGGCGTGAAATGACGAAAGTGCTCGCGCAACTGCAGCGGGGCGGGCATGCCCAAGCGCAGTCCGGGATAGCGCGGCAGGCCGACGCCGCGCACCAGCAGCGTGTCCTGGCGTGCAGGTGCATCCTGATCGCTGGCCTGGCGCGGACGCACCACGGTCACCTCATGTCCGCGCTGGCGCAGTCCCTCCTCCAGCCCCTGGACCGTCAGGGCGACGCCATTGATCTCGGGCGGATAGGTCTCGGTGACGATGGCATAGCGCACGGCGGTCTCCCACGTTTGCCACAGCGTGGGCGCTGCCCATGCAGCCAACATGTCATGGCGATGGCAGTTTGATGAAAGCCGACAGGACCTGCGCGGTCCTGTCGGTGAGCACTCAGTTGAGGCTGCGACCTTCGCGCAGCACGCCCAGCAGCGCATCGCGCGAGAGTGGATGGGACAGGTGATAGCCCTGCACCTCATGCACGCCCAGCGCCTCCAGCGCCTCCAGTTCGCGCTGGGTCTCCACGCCTTCGGCGACCACGTGGGAGCCGGTCTGCCTGCCGAACCCGATCATCGCCGCGGCCAGCGCCTTGCGCGGCGTGTCGCTGTCGATGTTGCGGGTCAGGCTGATGTCCATCTTGATGATCTCCGGATGCAGCGTGAGGATGTGGCGCATGTTGGAGTAACCCGCACCCGCATCGTCCACCGCGAACCGTACCCCCGCCGCACGCAGTTTTTCCACCGTCGCCTGGAGTGGCAGATAGTCGTCGACCAGCGCGTGTTCGGTGATTTCCAGCACGATGCGGCTGGCTTCGACCACGTCCAGGTATTC
>JBIIHJ010000109.1:0-10875 GCA_044235875.1 Pseudoxanthomonas sp. | reverse complement strand
AGGATGCAGCAGCGATTCGAACTGCGAAGCCATCACCAGATACACCAGGAACACCGCCAGGCCGAACGCGAACAGCAGCGAGCGCACCGAGTCGCCCAGCTCCTCGCCCTGCCCGCCGATATGCATCGACACCCCGGCGCCCAGCGGATGTTCTGCCGCCAGTGCCCGCACCTCGCGCACCGCCGCGCCCAGGTCGATGCCCTGCAGGCCGGCCGAGACGATCGCCACCCGGCCCTGATCGGCACGATGGATCTCGCTGGGGCCGGTGGTGGCAACGACATCGGCCACCGAGGCCAGCGTCACGGGTCGGCTGCTGGACGGATTGACGATCAGCCGGCGCACGTCTTCCACCGATGCACGATCGGTCGCCTGGGCACGCACCAGTACGTCGATCTTGCGATCGCGGAAGCTGTAGCGCGTGGCCACTTCGCCGCGCACCTTCTGCACGACCGCATCGGCCACCTGGCGCGTGGTCAGGCCAAGCGCGCCCGCCCGCTCCTGGTCGAAACGGATCTGGATCTCGGGGAAGCCCTGCTCCACCGTCGAACGTACGTCGGTGTAGTGCGCGTTGCCGCGCAGCAGGCGCGCCAGGCGTTGGCCCGCCTGCTCCAGCGTGGCCAGGTCCTGTCCGCGCAGTTCCACCTCCAGGGGCGTGGATAGGCTGAACAGTGCCGGCCGCGCGAAGTCGACCTGCGCGCCCGGCCAGGCTTTCATCGATTCGCGCAGCAGTGCCGACTCGCGTGCCTCGACCTGCGGGCTGCCGCCACCGGCCATGACCACGGTCAGCTTGCCGATGTTCTCGCCGCTTTCGGTGGGGTTGGCATCCAGCCGCGTACCGCTGCCGCTGACGCCGAAGATCGCCGAGATGCCGTCGTCCTTGACGTGCTGTTCCTGCAGCGTGCGCAGCACCGCATCGGTGTCGCGCAGCGGCGTGCCGGGTGGCAGCTTGACCGTCATTTCGAAGCGGTCCTGCGCCAGCTGCGGAATCAGATCCGTACCCAGGCCCGGCACCAATGCGGCAGTGCCGATCAGCGCCAATGCCGCCAGGCCAAGCACGCGGCCCGGATGCGCCAATGCCGCCGGCAGCATGCGCAGGTAGGCACGCTCGATCCAGGCGTAGGGCTTCATCGCCCAGTCGCTCAGGCGGCGCATTACCGGCCCGACAAGCGCTGCCACGCCGCGCGCAAGCCGTACGATCAGCCAGGCGACACCGAACACCAGCCCGCGCACGCCGGTTCCGATGCCGCGACCGCTCAGGGCCAGCGGCTTCTGCCAACGTGAAGCCGGCTGCCAGCGCGGATGCGGGTCCTCGGCAGCAAAGCCCAATGGCGCCTGGCCGCGCAGCGAGCTGAGCATCGGGATCAGGGTCATCGCCACCACCAGCGAGATCGCGATGGCGATCGCCACGGTCAGGGCCTGGTCGCGGAACAGCTGGCCGGCGATGCCATCGACGAACACCAGCGGCAGGAACACCGCGATGGTGGTTAGCGTCGAGGCGACCACCGCCATGCTCACTTCGCGCGTGCCGGTAATGGCCGCCTGCACGATGCCAAGCCCACGCTCGCGCGCCTTGGCGATGCTTTCCAGCACCACGATCGAGTCGTCCACCACCAGGCCGGTGGCCAGCGCCAGGCCGCCCAGCGACATCACGTTGAGGCTCAGGCCCAGCCGGTCCATGAAGAAGAACGTGGCCACGATCGACACCGGCAGCGACAGGCCGATCACGAACGTGCTCCAGCCATCGCGCAGGAACAGGAAGATCACCAGGATCGCCAGCAGGCCGCCGATCACCGCGTCCTGCTTGACCTCGCCGATGGCGTGTTCGATGAAGCGCGACTGGTCGTCCAGCGTATCCAGCGTCACATCGACCGGCAGCTGCGTGCGCAGGCGTTCCAGTCGCTGCGACAGCGCCTTGGCGGTGGACACGGTGTTGGCATCGCCTTCCTTGTAGATGGCGAGCTCCACCGCCTCGCGTCCGGCCAGGCGGATCACTGCCTCGCGTTCCTTGTAACCCTGGCGCACGTTGGCCACATCGCGCAGCCGCACCGGCATGCCGCCTGCGATGGAGGTGGTATCCGACGACGAGGCGCTCTGCACCGAAGCTGCGGCCGCCAGCACCTCGGCCGACCCGCTGGACGCGGCGATCGCCGCCATCTGCGCGGCGGCATTGGCCGCAGCGCTGTCGCCGCCGCTGCGCGTGGTCAGCAGCAGGTTGCCGATGTCGTCCACGTCGGCGAACTGGTTGACCGTGCGCACCAGGTAACGCTGGGTGCCCTGCTCCAACCGACCGCCGGACAGATTGACGTTCTCGGCCTTGAGCCGCTCGATCACGGTGGAGAGCGGCATGTGCAGCTGGGCGAGCTTCTGCTGGTCGATGTCGACCTGTATTTCGTCCTCCAGGCCACCGCCGACCTTGACCGCGGCCACGCCTTCGACCGGTTCGAGTTTCTTCTTCAGATCCTCGTCGGCGAAGCGACGCAGCGCGACCAGCTGGCGCTGCGCGCCGCGCGCATCGTCGGCCGGCACCTTGGCCGACAGGGCCAGGCGAATGATCGGCTCGGTGGACGGATCAAAGCGCAGCAGCACCGGCGCGGTGGCTTCCAACGGCAGCTGCAGGGCTTCGAGCTTGTCGCGCACCTCCAGCCCGGCCTGGTCCATGTTGGTGCCCCAGGCGAACTGCAGCACCACATCGCTCTGGCCAGTGCGCGAGACCGACGTCAGGCGACGCAGGTTCTTGACCACGCCAACTGACTCTTCGACAGGCTCGGAGAGCAGGGTCTCGATTTCGGCCGGCGCTGCGCCGGTGTACTCGGTCCGCACGGTCAGCGTCGGATAGCTCAGGTCGGGCAGCAGGTTGACCTTGAGGCTGTTGAGCGCGATCACGCCGAACAGCAGCAAGGTCACCGTCACCATCGCCACGGTCACGCGGCGCCGGACCGCCAAGGCGACGATGCCACCGCCCGATATGTCGCCTGCTTCCCCATTCCCCAGGTGCATGTCGTGCTCCTTCAGCGCTGCGGGGTGGCCATCGCCACGGCCTTGCCGGGCGGGCTCGGCGGCGCGTCGATCACGGTGACGGCGCTGCCGTCGCGCAGCGCGACCTTGCCGGCGGTCACCACGGCATCGCCTGCCTTGAGGCCTTTCCGGATCTCGACCCAGGCGCCGTCCACGTAACCGGGCTCGACGGGGGTGCGCACGGCCTTGCCGCCGCGCACCAGGTAGACCGCCGGATCGCCGTCATCCAACAGCGCCGCGCGCGGGATCACCAGGGCATCGGCGCGATGGTCGTACTCAATCCGCAGACGACCGAACATGCCCGCCTGCAGCTGGGTATCGCCGGAAAACGCACAGACCACGCGGAAGGTACCGCTGCCGGCATCGACCACCGGCGCCACGCGGTCCACCTTGCCGGTGAAGCCCTTGCCCGGCAGCGCGTCGGCCAGCAGCGTCACCGGCTGGCCGGCACGCAGGGTCGCCAACTCGCGTTCGGGCACGTTGAGCGTGGCCTCCAGGCGCGAGCGGTCGACGATGCGGATGATCGGCGTGTTGATCTGGACGAAATTGCCCGGCTTGATCGAGCGCGAGGCGACCACGCCGGAAATCGGCGCCACCACCGTCGTGTAGGACAACTCCAGGCGCGCCAGCCGGTTCTGCGCGCGGGTGTCTTCCAGGTCGTAACGCAGCTGGTCGACATCGTTGGCGCTGATCATCTGCTGGTCGACCAGCTTCAAGGCGCGCTGGTAGCTGTTTTCCAGCTTGCGCACCTGGGCGTCGGTCTGGGCCACGGCGAGCTGGGCACGGTCGGCATCCAGGCGTACCAGCGGCTGGCCGGCACGGACTTGCTGGCCTTCTTCCACCAGCACCGCCAGCGCGACACCGGAGGTCTTGGCGATCACCTGCGATTCGGCACGCGGCTCCAGCGTGGTCGTCCCGGCGTAGCTGGCGGCGACCGCGCGATGGCTGGCCTTGGCGGCCTCTACCGGTACGGCGTCGGCCGGCTTGTCCTTCTTCTCCTCGGTGGCCGTCTTGGGATCGGCGCCCTCGGCCTTGTTGCAGCCCGGCAGGCCGCTCAGGCAGGCAAGCACCAACAAGGTCGAACCCAGGCGAGCGGCGGGAAGGAAGAAGGACTGACTGGACATGGTGGCTGACCGTGTTAGGTGTTGTAGGAAACTACATCACCAAATCAATACAGTTCCATGCCCCAAAGGTCATGGTGACCTGTGTCAGGCCCTGGCAAGCGCGGCTCGCCGCGGTGTGGAGGTCGGAAACGCACGTAAGTTGTTGCAGCGCGTCAATTTTTTCCCGGCTCGTGGCCTTGCCGGAGCCGCTGAACGGCAGGCTATACTCCGCCCCAGCCAAGCGGCTCGGATGGGACGGGACGCGCGCAAATCACGGAACACGACATGACGCGACCGCTGTTGTTCGCCGCCTGTTTCGCCCTGCTCCTCGCCGGTGTGATCCCCGCCAGCCAGGCTCGCCAGGACGCCAAGGAACCCGCCCCACCTGCCACCACGCCGCCCGCCGCAGCTCCCGCGGCCCCGGCCGCACCGGCCGCGCCCAAGGCCAATCTTGAGACCGGCAAGCAGCTGTCCTATACCTGCCAGGGCTGCCACGGCGTCACCGGTTACAAGAACGCCTATCCCAACTACCACGTGCCGCGGATCGGCGGGCAGACGAGCGAATACCTCGTCCAGGCACTGACCGAGTACAAGGCCGGCAAGCGCAAGCATCCGACGATGCAGGCCCAGGCCCAGAGTTTTTCCGACCAGGACATCACCGACCTGGCCGCCTACCTGTCCAGCCTGAAGTAAGCCGACCATGCGCACAGCCGTCCTCATTTCGCGTCTGACTCTGGCCCTGGCTGCAGCCCTGGCACTGGCCGCCTGCTCCAAGATCGAATCCACCGACACCGCGGCGGCCGACCCCGGCCATGCCAGCGGCGAACATGGCAGCAGCTCCTCGGCCGGCCTGCCGCCGGGCGACATCGCCGCAGGCGAAAAGCGCGCCCAGCAGAAGGGCAAAGCCACCGGCCAGAGCTGTGTCGACTGCCATGGCGCCGAAGGCAACAAGCCGATCGCCGCCACTTATCCGCACCTGGCCGGCCAGTACGCCGACTACATCGCCCACGCACTGCAGGCCTATCGCAGCGGCGACCGTGAGCAGGCGTTGATGACGCCGCAGGCGGCCGACCTCACCGACCAGGACATCGCCAATCTCGCCGCGTACTTCGCGTCGCGCAAAGGCGAGCTGCGCGACCTGCACGGCCTGGATTGAGGCACGCTCGCAGACGGCGATAAGAAAAAGGGCCGCAAGGCCCTTTTTTCATGCGTCGCAAACTGCGGCACCCTGCCGCTCGGCACACGATGCGTCAGCTGCCGACCGGAATCGGCGTGCGCTTGACCGGAATATCCGGCGGCGGGCGCGCCGTGGCCGGCTGATCGTTCTTGTTCGGATCAAACAACCCGCACGCGCCGCCGGCCTGCAGCACCGACACCACGCAGCGCAGGCGCTTGCTGGTGCCGGGGATCGGGATCTCCATCTCGCTCACGCCCGCGCGTACCCAGTCCTGCAGCAGCGAGCCGCCTGGGATCCAGTAGCGGTCGAACATGCTCGGCTCATAGCCGAACGCCGGTCGCTCCAGCCATTTGCCCGCACGATCGGCGTCAAACCGCGCCTGCTGGCGCGAGCCCGGCACGCCGGGCTTGACCGTGCTGCCGCCGACGCCATCGCCGGGCAGCTTGGGACTGCCATCGGCATTGAACAGGCCTTTCAAGCCCTGGCCTGCCCCGGCGTCGTTGCCGGGCGTGGCTTTGTTGGACGCGCCCCAATCGTCGGCCGTCTTCGGACCCGGCGTGCCCCACTCCGTGCTCACCCTGGCGCCAGCGCCCGGCGACTGGGGCTGGTTGCCGGCGGTGTTGCCGCCATTGACCGGCGACGGTGGCGCGCCGGGATTGGCCGTGCTGCTCGATGCCTGGTGGGCCTGGCCCTGCTCGGTCCTGGCGCTATCGGCCGTTGCGTCGCTGGATGAAGAAGCCGCCGTCGCCGAGGACGAGTCTGCGGCCTGGGCCGAGGTCGCGCTGGACGTGGTGGCGCTCGCATCCGCCGGTTCGGAGGTAGGCGCGGACGGCATCGGAATCTCGCGCTGACGCGCCTGCGCAAGCGGGGCCGCGCGCAGCTGGATCGGCGAAGGCGTCGCGGCCGGTCGCACGGCCTGCAGTGTCGGCGCCTGGACGGTGGCCACTTCCTCCGGCATCGGGATCTCGCGCTGGCGCACCTGGGCCGTCGGCGGCGTCGGTGTGTGCACGTCCATCGGCCGCGGCGTGACCTGATGCACGGCGACGGGCTGCTGCGACGGGGTGGTCTGGATCTCGCGTACGCGCGCTGCGGTCTGCGGCACTGGGATCTGCGGCGCCTGCAGCTGGATCTGCGGCGGCGTCACCGGTGGCAGGACGAATGTCTGCGTGGGCTGCGCGGTTTCAGTGACCTGGAGTGGTTGTTCGGCTGGCGCCGGCTGCGGCGGTTCGGGCTGCGGTTGCGGCGCGGTCGAAGGCGCGGGCTGCGCTGCGACCTCCTGCTGCGCCGCAGGTGGCGTGGGCGGAGGCGTCGTCGCTGCGGCGGCAGGCGTAGGCGATGACTCCGCACGGCGAGGCTGGCTGGGCGTTCTGGACGCGGTCGACGCGGCGGCCGACTGTTCGCCCGTCGTCGGCGTCTGCGGGCCGGCGCCACCGCCCTCGCCCTGCGTGCCGCGCCCGATCAAGGTGAGCTGGACGCGCGTGCCGTCGGTCTGGTCCGGCGGCGTCGGCATGTTGATGAGGCTGACCAGCAGCAACAGGGCGAAGAACCCCAGATGCAACAACAGGCTGCCGATGCCGCTGGCCCAGCGTGTGCCGCGCTCCTCGCGCGGCGGCGGATCCCAGTGCTGCCAGAGCAGCGAACGCAGCGCCGTCCAGCGCGTCATCGGCATCGTTCGGGGGCGGGCCGCCAGTGGGCGCGCCGCCAGCGCTTCCACCAGCGCATCGACCGGTGCATCGCTCAGCGGGCCATGACGCTGTGGTGCATTGCGCAGCCAGATGCCCCAACCATGCGGCAGGCCGGTGGTGCGCTCGACAACGGGCCTTGGCCTGCGTGGCAGCAGGAAGGCGATGATCTCGGTGGCAGTCGTCACCGGGGCGGCAGGCGCTTAAGCGGCGTCGCGGGGCATGTACGGGGCGGCGCCGGTGTCGTGATCGGTGGCGTCACGCACCGCGGTCACGCCCGGCACGCGCGTCAGCAGGGTTTTCTCGATGCCCTGCTTCAAGGTGACATCGGCCATGCCGCAGCCGTGGCAACCACCGCCGAAGCGCAGGAACACCACGCCCTCGCCGGTCACTTCCTGCACCGCCACGCGGCCACCATGCGAGGCCAGCTGCGGATTGACTTCATGTTCGACCACCCAGCGCACGCGTTCGACCAGCGAAGCGCCCTCGGCCGGCGCCTTGCCCTTGATGTGCGGCGCCTTGATGGTCAGCTGGCTACCGGTGCCCTGGGTGACGTAATCGATCTCGGCGCCATCGAGCCAAGGCACGCTGGCCGCATCGACATAGACGGTGAAGCCATCGCAGTCCACCGCCCACTCGTCGCCGGCCAGTTCGCGCGGCTCGGCGAACTCCAGCCGCGCATCGGCGCGCGGGGTCCCCGGATCGACGGCGCTCAGGCGCACGCCGAGGCCTTCGCTGGCCTCGCGCTCGATCAGCTTGCGGAAATGGGTCTGGGCGGTGTCGGAGATATGGATCATGGCCGTATTCTACCGGCCCCGCCGCCGACCGGTCAGAACACAGCGGTGACGCCGGGGAATGATACGTTCAGCCACCTTCGACGCCGTGCCGCAGGAGACCCGCCATGTCCGATCTGATCCCGCTCGCCGCCGCGCACTGCCTGCCCCGCAGCGGTGCCGAGCACCGCCTGGGACAGGCGCGCGTGGCCGAACTGCTGCCGCAGCTGCCCGGCTGGGAGCTGGCCGAACAGGGCAAGGCGTTGGCCCGCACGTTCCGCTTTCCCGACTATTACCGCACCCTCGCCTTCGTCAACGCGCTGGCCTGGATCGCCCATCAGGAAGACCACCACCCAGACCTCGGTGTCCACTACGACCGGGTCGTGGTGCGTTTCTCAACGCATGACGTGGGCGGGCTGAGCGAAAACGACTTCATCTGCGCCGCCAAGGCGCAGGCACTGGAACCCAAACAATGAACGCTCTTCCTAAACTGCGCCTGGCGCTGTCCTGTTCCTTCATCGTCCTGGCCACCGGCTGCAGCCAGCAGCCCGAGGCCCAGGCGCCCGCGGCCCCCGCTCCGACCGAGTTGACCGCGTTGGAGACCCCGCCGCCGCAGTACCCGATGGACGCGGCCTGCAACGGCAACGGCGGCACTTCGACCCTGAAGGTCACCGTGGGCGCCGAAGGCACGCCGACCGCAGTGGTGGTGTTCCGCGGCAGCGGCACCCCCTCGCTGGACGATGCCGCCGTGGCCGCGGTGAAAAACTGGAAGTTCAAGCCCGCCACCCGCGCCGGTCAGCCGATCGTGCAGACCATCAATGTGCCGGTGAACTTCCCGCCGCCGCAGGTGCGCCCGGACGCGTGCTTCTCGCTGGACGAGAAGAAGCCGGCGCAGTAAGCACCGGCGCACGGGTTCAGGCCAGCGCGTCCAGCGCTGCGGCCAGGTCGTCGGCCAGCGGCGCGTTGAGCACATAGGGCGTGCGGCCGCTGTCCAGCGAAAATTCCAGAGACGCGGCGTGCAGGAACAGTCGCTTCAGGGCGGCCTGCTCGCGCAGGCGCTTGTTGGCTTCCGGATCGCCGTACTTGTCGTCGCCGGCCACCGCGTGGCCGATGTGCTGGGCATGGACGCGGATCTGGTGGGTACGGCCGGTTTCGATCAGTACCTCGCAGTAGGACTGGCCGCCGCGCCGTTCCAGCACCTTGAAGTGGCTGACGCTGGGCTTGCCGCCGTCGTTGACCTGGACATGGCGCTCGCCGCCCTGGCGCAGGCCGACCAGCAGCGGCGCGTCCACGGTCATGGTGCCGTCGGGCATGCGCCCGGTCAGCAGGGTCAGGTAGCGCTTGCGGATGCCCTTGTTGGGGCCGGCGTCTTCCCGCAGCAGCGCCTGCAGTTCGATCAGGGCCGCCCGCTTCTTGGCCAGGATCAACAGGCCAGAGGTATCGCGGTCCAGGCGGTGGACCAGTTCCAGGGACTGGTTGGGACGCAGGGCGCGCATGGTCTCGATCGCGCCATGGCTGATCCCGCTGCCGCCGTGGCTGGCCACCCCGGTCGGCTTGTTGATGACCAGCAGGCGCGCGTCCTCGAACACGATCGCCGCTTCCATCCGCGCCAGGAAACCCGCCGGCGGCGCCGTACCGGGCCCGGTTTCCTCCAGGTTCACCGGCGGCACCCGCACCTCGTCCCCGGCCAGCAGCTTGCGCTCGGCCTTGGCCCGCCCCCCGTTCACCCGGACCTGGCCGCTGCGGACCAGCTTGTAGACCAGGCTGCGCGGGGCGCCCTTGAGCTGACCCAGCAGGAAATTGTCCAGGCGCTGGCCTTCGCGGTCATCCGGCACCACCACGGTGCGCACGGCGCTGCGGGCGGGGGCATTTTCGGGGCGGGAGGGTGCAGTCATTTGTCCATCTTGTCTGTTACACTCGGCTTGCGAGATAAGGGTTTGATTTCGCAGGGAAGTTGCTCCACGGGCCAGAAGCCCAGCTTTCCTCGCGAAGCCCGGCACAGTACGCGACCACCGTCCTCGGGATGGCCATGTTAGCGGCTCGCCGGCAGACCCCGACAACCGCCGGGTGCGTCAGACATCCGAGCTGAACACGTCCCGCGCGGCGTACCGGCCTTATCGCCGGGCAGCCGACGGTCCTGTAATACCGACGCAAGAACAAGCGCTCCCGCGGCTCGCCGTGGTGTCGAAGCGCTGGAAGCTCCAATCCGCCCCACCCGCGCCGAGCGCGAGGAGCGGTCGAACGTTCCAGAGGCAAGAACGCCATGGCGTTTGTCGCGCGGTAGAGCGCGAGGAACGCAACAATGAAACGTATGTTGATCAATGCTACGCAGGCAGAAGAACTGCGCGTGGCGATCGTCGACGGCCAGACGCTCTACGACATCGATATCGAGCAGCCGTCCAAAGAGCAGAAGAAGTCCAACATCTACAAGGGCCGTATCACCCGGCTCGAGCCCTCCCTGGAAGCGGCCTTCGTGGACTATGGTGCCGAGCGCCATGGCTTCCTGCCGCTGAAGGAAATCTCCCGCGATTATTTCCAGTCCGGGGTCGACCACAACAAGGCCGGCCTGCGCGAACTGCTGCGCGAGGGCCAGGAAGTGGTGGTCCAGGTCGACAAGGACGAGCGCGGCAACCAGGGCGCGGCCCTGACCACGTTCATCTCGCTGGCCGGCCGCTACATGGTGCTGATGCCCAACTCGCCCACCGCCGGCGGCGTCTCGCGCCGGATCGAAGGTGACGACCGCGCCGCGCTCAAGGCCGCCATGGACGCGCTGACCATCCCCGACGACATGGGCGTGATCATCCGCACCGCCGGCGTCGGCCGCGACGCCGAGGAGCTGCAGTGGGACCTGGATTACCTGCTGAGCGTGTGGAAGGCCGTCGCCGAAGCCGCGCTGGCCAAGCCGGCGCCGTTCCTGATCTACCAGGAGTCGCGCCTGATCGTGCGCGCCCTGCGCGATTACCTGCGCTCGGACGTAGGCGAGATCCTGGTCGATACCGAGGAGCTCTACGCCACCGCGCAGGAGTTCATGCAGCAGGTCATGCCGCACAACCTGCGCAAGCTCAAGCACTACACCGACGACATCCCGCTGTTCAACCGCTTCCAGATCGAATCGCAGATCGAAG
>JBIIHJ010000107.1:0-10916 GCA_044235875.1 Pseudoxanthomonas sp. | reverse complement strand
CATGCCAATGACGATGGAGAAGTAGGCGAAGTCCCAGTAGTCCGGCGCCTGCTTGCCCGGGAAATCCAGGCCCTCGTGCTCCTTGCCATAGTCTCCGTAGAAACCATGCGCGTAGTGCAGTGCGAACATCACGTTCATGAAAAGCCAGGACAGCACGATGCTGCTGCCGGCCATCACGATCGAGGCGATCCCGCCGGACTTGCCGGCCTGCAGCTCGGTCGCCAGCGCCAGCACGATGATGGCGGTGATGCCCAGGGTGCTCCAGAGAACGCCCCACCGCCCGGTGTCCTGCTGCCGCGCCACTTGGCGCATCTGGGTCGGCCCGGCCTGGTTGAACAGCCGCCAGACGCTGGCCAGGAATACCAGCGCGCCCACGTCGAATCCCAGCAGCAGCGCATGCGCCCAGGACTGGCCGGCCACCAGCAGGCTCGCACCCAGCACGAGGGACACCACACTGGCGATACTCAGCCGCGGCCGCGCCGCCAGCGTCCGGAAAGGCCGCCAGCCGCGTCGCTTGCCTGTCCCCGGAGAGGGCGTTGTCTGCGCCTGCTTGTCCATCGATCGCCCCGCATGGGCACCAGCCGTGCCGCCGTCGCGGGCGATCATAAGCCGGGCCGTGCAACGCCGTGTGTCATCAGCACCTGTGACTTCCGGTCCATGCCGGCACGCGGCGACTCGGCGATGCTGCCGCGACTTTCCGGGAAGGACTCACCATGCGCAGCAAGCGCGCGCTTCGACCGTTGGCCCTGCTGTGGTGTGCGATGGCCCTGCCTGCGCTGGCGCAGGCCACGCCCGATCAGGACAGTCCCGATCCTGCCGATCGCCAGCACGACGAGCACAAGCACGTGGCGCTGTCATCGGACCAGTGCGGCCTGTCCACGCCATTCAATGTGTTGGTGGACTCGGGCGGCGTGTGGCTATACCGCGAGCAGGGCCTGCCGAAGGAGATCTTCTTCCACGGCGGGGAGTTGAGCGTGGATCGCAAGGTGCGCCAGGTCAGCCCCGCCGACGCGCAGCGACTGTGGCAGATGGAAGATCAGGCACGGGCCCTGATGCCCAAGGTGACCGAGCTGGCGCATAGCGTGGTCGACCTGACCTTCGACGCGCTGTCCTCGGCGATCGAGATGGTGACCGGCAGCGCGCGCAAGGCACGCAAGGTCCAGGCGCAGCAAACGGCGGCGCTCAAGTATGTCGACGACACGCTCGGCACCGGGCGCTGGGACCAGGAGGTCTTCGACGAAGGTTTCGAACGGCGTGTCGAATCGGCGGCTGAAGCGATGGCGGGCATGATGACCCGCAGCGTGCTGTGGCAGGTGGTCACCGGTCGCGCGGATGCCATCGACGCACGTGCCGAGCGCATGGACGCCGAGCTGGATGCGCGCATGGACGCCAAGGGTCAGGCGCTGGAAGCGCAGGCCAACGCGCTCTGCCCGCAGGTGCGCAGCCTTTATGCGCTGCAGGCCGCCCTGGAATACCGCTACGAAGGCCAGCCGCTGCGCATGATCGAGATGGATCAGGACCACGCACGCGACAAGTCGGTGGCCAGCCAGGTACCTGCACCGGCGTCGCCCCCACAGGACGGCCACGACGACCGGCGCGATACGACGATCAAACTCGATCACGCCAAGCGCTGATCGGTCGCTGTCGCCACGGCGCGAAGTTGCGGCCATCTCCGATGGCCGGCGCCGGCCGTTCTGCAAACCCCGGACCGCCATCCGCGTCAGACGGACACGCGCGAGGTTGCTGGTGCACCGCCTGCGTACGTGCGAACAGCTCCGATGTGCCTCGTTCGTACGGCCGCCATCCTCGCACGCGATCCCGCATGAAAAAGGCACGCCCTGCGGCGTGCCTTTCATCATTCCCTGCCGGCTCTCAGGGGCTCAGCGCCCCATGCCCTGCGCCTGGGTCTGTGCCGGCGGCGCCTGTTCGGCCGCGAACTGCCGGTTGAGATCGCCCAGTTGCCGGGTGCTGGCCTCCACGCTCTGGTTCACCGCCTGCGCCCGATCCACGTAGACACGTTGCGCGGCCGGGTCGCCCAGCGCGCCGCTGACCGCGAACACCCCCGCACCATCGGGTCGCGCGACGATCGCATCGACCTGCGGCATGCCCGCGACCTTGCTCTCGAAGGCCACCTGGCCCGCTGCGTTCTGCAGCTCCCTTTCGTTGCCGAACAACGGGGCCAGTCCCGCCTGCGCCCGCTGCGCTTCGAGCCCCTGCAACTTGTCCATCGCCTGCCCATAGCGCGCATGGTCCGGATGGGACGCATCGGCAATGGTCGGTGCGCTGGCCGGCGCTGCATTGGCCTGCGCGGGCGTGGTGGCCTCGGGCGTGGCCTGTCCCTGTGTCCGGGCTGCGGTCGCCGCATCAAGGGCTCCGAAGGTCTGCTTGCCGGCCTTGCCATCCACGTCCAGGCCATGGTCGCGCTGGAACTGCTCGACCGCCGCGCGCGTGTTCCTGCCGAAGTCGCTGTCGGCCACCAGCGGCTTGCCGTCGGCGCCCACGTATCCCAGCGCGCCGAGTTTTTCCTGCATGGCCTTGACCGCCTCGCCCTTCTCGCCCTGCACCAGCAGGCCATCGGCCATCGCATCACGGGGGGCGCCTCGGCCGAGCGTCTGTGCAGGCTGGGCGTTGATCTGCGTCCAGGCCTGGTCCGGCGTCAGGCCTTGACCGATGGCCTGCTGGTACTGCGTGCGCATCTGGTTCAACGCGCTTTCGGTTTCCTGCGCGCTGATGGAGGCATGGTTGGCGCCGCCGGGCTTGTCGTAGTAGCTCTTGCCGGTGCTGGGGTTGGCGATGCTCGCCCACTCCTGCGACAGCGCAAGCTGCGCCGACTGCAGCGTGGCCCCCTGCTCCCCGGTGATGTAGTCGCGGATGGACGGCCGCTTGTCGGTGATGAGGTAATCCGAGAACACCCGGTCCTGCACCGCATCGGTGAAAGCGGCATTGCGATCCAGGCCAAGCGCGGTCACTGCACCATTCATGGTGTCGGGAATGACCTGGTACCGGCCCACGGCGAAGAGCCGCCCCTCATCGCCGCGCGGCAGGGCCTGCTGATCGAGGACCTGGCCGACGGTCAGCGAGGAAAAATCGATGGCGCGGTCCGCGCCGCGCACATGCTCCTTGCCATCGGTGCCGGTATAGGTGCCCCGGTTGTAGTTGTCGTAGCTGGTCGCGCCGGACTCACCACGCTGGATCAGATCTGCCAGAGGACTGCTCATCACACGCTCCTTGTTTCAGTGGGTTCCTGTGTTACTTGGTGGCGGGCGCCTCGATCGACTCGGGGTCCCACCATTTCACGGTCAGGCGCGACGATGCGCCCGTCACGTTCCAGTCGGCGATCTCGCCATACGTGGACACCGCCAGCGCCTCGCCCGCACCGCGTTCGAAGTTCATCAGGCAATGCCCGTCGCCGCTGCAGGAACTCAGTTCGGGCGCGTCATCGCACACCTTGCACTGGTCGGGATGGTCCTTGCAGACCTCGGCGAAATTGCCGCCGACGACGTTGGCCTTGCATTGCGCATCGACCTTGGGCTTCCATCCCTTGGCGAGCACCGCCGCGCGCAAGTCGGCATAGGCCATGCCTTCGGTCAACGCGACCGGAGCAGCGGCCGCTGGCGCGGTATCGGGTGCCGGCGCGCTGTCCGCAGGCGCTGCCATCGCGGCGGTTGGCGCGGCGCCCTCGGACGGTGGCGTTGCCACGGCAGCCGCCGGCTGCTGACTACAACCGGCCAACAGCATCAGGCCGCAGCCAACGGCGATCCAGCGTAGCGGGCGACGCCCGGCCTTCCTGGTCATGTTCATCCAGACTCCTTCGACGTTGTTCGACGAGGCAGCGCGAACCGACGCAGCCCCCGACCCGGCGACTTTAATGCACCCCGGCTCGGGAGACGCGGTATCGCTGACCATCCGATTCACCTTAGTGATCAAGATCACATCGACTGGCGTTGCGAGAAGGGCCAGCGCGCCCCTGCGCGAGGACCGTCCAGGCAACCGGGCCTGCACTTCCGGCACGCCAGCAAGCCAGACATGGCCAATCGAGCCGGTCGTGTCGCGCATGTTGCTTGACAGCATTTGTGTCGCAAGACACTGTGCGCACTGCAGTCAGGGGGCTGCATGCAGGCAAGCGTGGGGAAGCGCGTGCCGGCATTGTCCGTCAGCGATGCCACGCGGCACCGTTGCGGGGATCGGGAAATCCGCGTGCCAACCCCTTTGATCGCGTTGCCGCCCATGCCGGGTGTCATGCGTGCGTTTCTGTGTGCGGCGCAGGGATGCGGAATCGACGGAAGTACTCCACACAAGGAACGCCATGAAAAGGACCGCAACACTGCTGCTCGCCTGTATCGCACTTGGCCTTGCCGCGCAGGCCAGCGCGCAATCGATCTCACCCGCGTGGGACGCCTATCGCAAACAGCAGAAGGCACGGCAGCAGCCACCTCCGTCGCAGTCGCAGCCGATCAGTGCCGATGACCACACGCAGGCCACACTGCCGGCCGACCAGGCCGACGCCCGGACCCACATGGCACCGGCGCCTGCCCCGGTTCCCGCGACCGCGAAGGTCCGCCCACGCAAGCTCGAACGCGTCCAAAGCGGCGCCTTCGTTGGTGTGCAGGGAGGCAAGGGCTGGGTTTATGAAGATATCGACCAGAACATGATCGGGTTCAATGCAGGCTATCGCTGGCGCGCCGGCGCCGTGACGCTGGTCGGCATCGAAGTCGCCGGTGGCCAGCTGGACCGCATCAGCGACCACGATGGCTTTTATGCACCGGCCGCGCAGTTCGGCAGTGTGGGCGGCACCGCACGTTTCAACTTTGGCGACAGCCCCATGTTCGCAACGGCGCGCCTGGGCTACTGGTCCGGAAAATCCAAAGACGATACCTACGACGATCGGGTCTACGGTGCCTACGTCGGTGTCGGGCTAGGCGTCGATCTCGGACGCCATGCAAGCGTCAGGCTGGGATACACCGGTTTTATCTATGCCAACAGCTACGATGACTACGATGACCAATACCTGGAGGTAAACCGCGCCGACATGGTCGACCTGGGATTCGAAGTCCGTTTTTGAAGTCCTGGCATGGTCCCGAAGCGAGGCGGATCGCAAGGCGGCAGGGGCGCTGAGGAAATCGCGATGCGCGCACGCGCATTCCGATAGCATGGCGCGATGCCATCCAACGCGCCCGCCATCACCGGCTTTGAAGTCCCCGCCAGCACGGCTGGCGTCCCGCAAGGCGACCAGGTGATCGTGGCCCTCCTGGACCAGGCGCCGAACGCGGCGTGGCTGCAGTGCCTGTCCAAGCGTGCCGACGCCTTCAAACGCATTCATGCGATCAGGGACCTGCGCGCGGTCGGGCGAAACCTGGTCTGCGTCGGCACGGCGCTGAACGTGCGCGCCATGACCCACGCCCTCCGCGGCCTGGTCGATACCGTCGCGATCGACCTGCGCAGCACGCGCATGTCCGCCGCGCCAGCGGCCGCCTCGGACCAGCCGGCCACGCAATGGATCGACGGCGGGCTGGCCGAGGTCTTCCCCGACGCGCCGGACATGCTGCGCGCCATCAACACCCTGACCGGCATGCGCTTTGCGGCCATGTCGCGCGTGGACCGCAAACACTGGACCGCGCTGGCCTTCTACGACGCGATGGCCTTCGGCATGGCGCCCAGCCAGCAACTGGACCTGGAAGCCACCATCTGCGGCGATGCCATGGCCTCCCGGCAGACCGTTGCCTTCGGCAAGGCCGCCAGCGACCCGACCTACGCCTGCAGCACGCTGCCATCACTGTATGGGTTTGAAAGTTACATCTCGGTGCCGATCCTGCTGCCCGATGGTGAGGTCTTCGGCACGGTCTGCGCGCTGGACGCCGAGCCGCGCGAGCTGACGCCTGAGATCCTGGAACAGATGCAGGCCTACGCCCGCCAGGTGGCCGAGGTGATGTCCCGCCTGCGTCCGCACGAGGCACCCGTCGACTGATTGGGGCGCATTGGATTTCAAGCGACTTGCGGCACCCGTTCTCGCGCGCGGCCTGATTCCAGCGTGGGGATGGCGTCGCTGGCGATTTCAGGCTCGGCTACTACCCCGCGCAAGCCTCGAAGGTCGTCCCCAAGATGCCACCGTTTGCGACCCGTGAGCGCTTCATTGACCGCGCAAGCCTGGTCACGCTGATACTGACGATCTCTGCCTCAGGCGCGGCCACGGTGATCCATTGGCGCGACCCCGTGCATCGGGCGATGAACCTGACCATCCCGCCCGTCACCTGTGGGTGCTTCATCGGCCTGCTGGTCACCCTGCTCCGCCGACCACAGCGGGTCGGCAGCATCATGCGCTACGCCCTGCTGTGTGCGCTGCTGGCGCTGGCCGCGCCGGCGTGGTTCTTCACCTGGCAGGCGGCGGTGACCCCGCACCTGCGGCTGATCGACATCCATCGGCCGGTGGCGGCGCTGTTCCTGGCGATGATGGTGATGGTGATGATCTATATGCCCGCTCGGCGGCAGCACCGCAGTCTGGTGGGTGTTCGCTGCGGCGTCGCCGGCTTCGATCCGTGGCGCGATAATGGCGCGCCTTTTCCCACCAGCTCCCTGCCATGCGCATCCTCCTGTTGCTCTGCCTGCTGGTCGCCCCTGTCCTCTCGGCCGCGGGCAAGACCTTGCGCGTGCACGACGGCGACCTGCTGTTCGTTGCCGCCACCAGCACCGGGCTGAGCGGGGCGATCAACGACGCCACCGCCAGGCAGGGCGTGACCAGCTTCGACCACGTCGCGTTGGTGGCCCACGACGCCGCCGGCCAGATCGTGCTGCACGCCGATGAGGAAGGTTCGCGCCAGCAGACGCTGGCTGCGTTCCTGGGCGAGGCCAGGACCAAGCATCGGCAGGTGGTGGTGTACCGCCTCAAGCGGGAGGCGCGCACCGCGATCCCCGGCGCCATCGTCCAGGCCCGCAGCATGCTGGGCAAGCCGTACAACTTCACCTACGTCCAGGCCGAGGACAGCTACTACTGCTCGGATTTCATCGAGCGCGCTTTCCGTGCCCGGCACGTGTTCGCCCTGCAGCCGATGAATTTCCGGAATCCGCAGACCGGGCAGATCTCGCAGTACTGGATCGACTTCTACCGCGGCAAGGGCATGGAGGTGCCGCAGGACAAACCCGGCACCAACCCCAACGACATGGCGGCCTCGCCGGCGCTGGAGCGGATCGGCGTGCTGGAGTAACCCTCAGCCCAGGTGGCGCGCATAGAACGCCGCCAGTCGCTCGACCGCCGGATCGATGTATTCCGGCACGTCATACAGCGCGTAGTGGCCTGCGCCCTCGATCACCAGGAAATCCGTTTCGCCAGGCGCGTGATCGGCCAGCCATCGGCCATCGCTGTAGGAGCCCGTATTGCCCTTGCGGCCGCCGACCACGACCTGCAGCGGCTGGGTCAGCAATGGATCGACCAGGTGAAACGCGTCGAAGCCCATCAGCAGTGCCGCACTGTTGAAATACAGGCGGTTGGTGGAATGCGCGCTGTGGCCGCGCGGGGTGCGGTAGAAATCCACGGCTTCGAGCAGGTCGCGATCGGTGATGCCGGCATCGACGGCCTGCTGCGGCGTATCGGGGATCCATGGGTCGCGGCGCGCCGCCGCGCCACGGGCTTCGCGCGTGCGCTGATCGCCCACCTCCGCCAGGCTGCTGATCAGCGCATCCTTTGCTTGCGCATCGTCGCGCCGGGCGCGGCCGATGTTGACCGGGACGACCACGCCCACGGCGCGGAAGCGCTTTTCGATCAGGGCCGCGTTGACCGCATAGCCACCACCGGCGCAGATGCCCAGCACGCCGATGCGCTGGGCATCGACAAACGGTTGCGTCACCAGATAATCGACCGCGCTGCGCAGGTCTTCGACGCGCGCCGCGGGGCTTTCCAGATCGCGGGGTTCACCGCCGCTCTGGCCCTGGTAGGACGGATCGAAGGTCAGCGCCACCCATCCCCTGGCCGCCAGGCGGCGCGCGTAATTGCTGCCGATCTGTTCCTTGACGCTGCTGCCCGGCGTGGCCAGCACGATGGCGGCATGCGCCTGTGCCTCGCTGAAGCCCTCGGGGAGGAACACTCTTCCTGCGATGGCGATACCGGCGCTGGAGTAAGCAACATCGCGGGTCTGGACGGACATGGGAGGACTCGGCAAGGGACGATGCAACGGAGCATATCGCCCATGAAGACGACGATAATTTAATGCCGTGTGAGACGTGCAATGTCGCCGCGCCCCGGACCTTTCCGCACGGACAGCGGCGCGGTCACGCATGGCTAACCGTCGCTGGCCGATGCTGTGGCCATCAAACAAGCGGAGATGCAGATGGGACTCTTGCGATGGGTGGCTCTGGGTGCGGCAGGTGCCGTGGCCTACAACCTCTGGAAGCAGCGACAGGCCGAGTCGGGTGCCGCCACGGCATATCGACACGACGACCGCAGCGTGACCTCGCCGCACGGCGATCCGTTGCTGGGCGCGGCCACGGCCAGCTGGGACCCGGAGCCTGCAGTATCGGCCTCCCAATCCAGCCGTGGATTCGGTCGCGGCGACTGACGCACCACACCGGCCACTGGCCTCGGACCAGAAGCCCCCGCACCTCACCGGCGCGGGGGTTTTCGTTTTTGGCGACCCGTCACGCCCGCGCTGCGCACCAACCCTGTACCTGCTCCACGCCGAAACGCATGCGCGGCGGCAGCTGGAAGATGAAATAGGGATTGATCCCGGGCGGCTGGCTGGCCTGGTCCAGGCGCTGCTGATGGTCGGGACTGAGCACCACATCGAGCGAGGCGATGTTCTGCTGCAGCTGTTCGACGCGGCTGGCGCCGATCAGCACCGACGACACGCCGGCACGCTGGGCTACCCACGCAAGCGCGACCTGCGCCGGCGAATGCCCGGCTTCTTCGGCTACCCCGCGCAGCACGTCGACGATGTCGAAATTGCGCTCGGTGAACAGCATGCCGCCGAACGGATTGTCGCCATGCAGGCGTGCGTCTTCCTCCGCGCGCGTGCCTTCGCTGGCCTGGCCCTCGGCCGGAAGCCCGGGCGCGCGGGAGTTGTGCGCCAGCATCTGGCGGCCGTACTTGCCGCTGAGCAGGCCTCCCCCGAGCGGGCTCCACGGCACCAGTCCCAGGCCGAGCGCATTGCCGGCCGGCAGCAGTTCCAGCTCCACGCCGCGATCGAGCAGCGAGTACTGGTACTGCAGGCCGACCGGCGTCGGCAGGCCATGCGCCTGCGCCAGCGTGGCCACGCGCGCCACGTACCAGGCCGGCGTGTTGGAGAAGCCGTAGTGCAGCAGTTTGCCGGCGCGCACCGCATCGCCCAGGGTCTGCAGCACCTCTTCGGGCGGAGTCACCCGATCCCACACGTGCATCCAGTACAGATCGATGTAATCGGTGCGCAGGCGCCCCAGCGATTGCTCCAGCGCCACGCGGATGTTCTTGGCGCCGTTGCCGCCGGCGTTCGGATTGCCCGGTGCACGCGGGAAGCCGGACTTGGTCGACACCACCAGCCGGTCGCGCAGGCCGGCGTCGGCCATGAAGCCGCCCAGCAACGCCTCACTGCGTCCACCGGCGTACAGGTCCGCGGTATCGACGAAGTTGCCGCCGGCTCCGACATAGGCGTCGAACACCGCGCGCGATGCCGCTTCGCCCGTGCCCCAACGCTGCGCGCCGAAGGTCATCGTGCCCAGCGCCAGCGGGCTCACCAGCAGGCCGGAACGGCCCAGGCTGCGGTAACAGGTCAGGTCCATGGAAGGCTCCTCGCATCGTGGCCGTCGCGGGATCGGCGGCGCAGGCACACAGGCTAGAGGCGAGGCCCGCGCCCGATTAGCCGTTGCCGCTCGCATGGGCTTGTGAGCACACTGCAGCAATGGAGCGACGCGAACTCAATGATCTGATGGCCTTCGCCGCCGTGGCCCGCGAACGCAGCTTCACCCGCGCCGCCGCCACGCTGGGCATGTCGCCTTCCGCGCTCAGCCACGCCATGCGCGGCCTGGAGGCGCGCCTGGGCGTTCGGCTGCTGGCCCGCACCACCCGCAGCGTGGCGCCCACCGATGCCGGCGAACGCCTGCTGCAATCGCTCGACCCGGCCCTGGCCGAGATCGAACACGGCCTGCTGGCCCTGGGCGCGTGGCGCCAGGCGCTGGCTGGCAGCGTGCGCCTGACCACGTTCTCCTACGCCGCGCAGATGGTGCTCGAGCCCAAGCTGCCCGGCTTCCTGCTGGCCCATCCGGACGTGCAGGTGGAAGTGAGCATCGACAACGGCCTGAGCGACCTGGTGGCCGAAGGCTTCGACGCCGGCATCCGCTTCGGCGAGCACGTGGACAAGGACATGATCGCCGTGCGCGTCGGCCCGGACCTGCGCACGATCGTGGTCGGCACGCCCGATTACTTCGCTCGCCATCCCGCGCCGCAGACGCCGGCCGACCTGGAGCACCACGCCTGCATCGGCTATCGGCTCAAGAGCACCGGCGGCCTGCTGCCGTGGGAATTTGAACGCGACGGCAAGGAGATCAACATCCGCACGCGCGGCCCGTTGATCGCCGACGAAGTCCCGCTGACCCTGGCCACCGTGCGCGCCGGCGTCGGCCTGGGCTTCATGATGGAACACGAAGTGGCCGACGACCTGGCCAGCGGCCGCCTGGTGCAGGTGCTGGACCCCTGGTGTCCTACCTACCCCGGCTACCACCTCTACCACCCCAGCCGCCGGCAGACCCCGCCGGCGCTGCGCGCGCTGATCGATTGGTTGAAGGTGGTGGCGTAGCGCATCGCGACAGCACAGGAAGGTGCCATTCCGTGACTGAAACCTCGCCACCAAACCCACCCGTCATATGCAATCCAAACGGGAACCCAAGGACGGCGTGAACAACGATGAAGACACGGACTGTGATGTTGGGCATGTGCCTGTGGCTGACCACACTCGCCG
>JBIIHJ010000106.1:0-10953 GCA_044235875.1 Pseudoxanthomonas sp. | reverse complement strand
TAGGAGAAGTGCCGCAGAAACAGGAAGTCCTGCAGCGTGTGCTCGCTCTTTTCCAGCGAAGCGGCCACGCGTGGCTGGTGCTCGCGCAGCCAGGCCATCGCTTTCTCATGGGTGTTCATCGTGTCCAGCGGATGCATGTCCGCGTCGCAGACGATGCCCAGCGAATGCGCGCCGGAGGATAGGGGGATCAACCAGAACCAGTAGCCCGGCCCGCACATGTGGTTGGTTGAGCGCCAGCGGTCCGGCGGATTGCAGCGCGCCAACCATTGCGGATCGTCCGACCACTGGTTGGGATCGACGAAGCCATCCACGCGCCACCACACCGCGTTGGCGTTATGGTCGTTGGCCTGGGCCAGCTCGAGCTTGCGCTTGAGGATCCCGGCGCGGCCACTGGCATCGACCACCCAGCGCGCGGCCAGCTGCGTGGCCTCACCGCTGCGCTCGTAACGCACGGTGTGATCGTCCTGGCCGCCGGCCAGGTCCACGCCGCGCACGCTGGCGCCATCGATGAAGGCGACGCCGGCTTCGCGCGCCTGCTCGCCCAGGAAATTCTCGAAGCGGCCGCGATCGATCTGCCATGACGGCGTCGGCAGCAGCTGGCTCACGCCCAGCTCGGTGCACTGGTCGATCTGTTCCTGGCCTTCGGAAAAGAAGAAGCGGAAGCCGAACTTGCGGATCTGCTCGGTTTCCAGGTGCTCGCGCAGCCCCAGCACGTGTGAAAAGTAGTGCGCACCGATCTCGACCGTCGATTCGCCGACCTTGAAGGCGGCCTCGCGCACTGGATGGGCGCGGCGTTCGATCACGCTCACCGCGATGCCCGGATCCTGGCGCTTGAGTTGCAGGGCCAGGGTCAGACCGGCCAGGCCGCCCCCCAGGATCGCGACATCGGTTTGAGCTGTCATCTGAGCATCCATTGCGTTTAAGACGAGGCCGGCACGGTAACAAATTCACCGCTGGGATCGTGGATCACCGGCGGGTAACGGCGGGCGTTGCGGTATTCACGCAGCACGTGGCCGTAGGACAGCACCTGGGCAATCACGTGGGTGGTGATCTTGACCAGGTCGTGGACCAGGCGGAAATGGCTTTGGCGAAATTCACCGCCTTCCAGATGCAGATAGCGCGTTTCCACCGGCACCGACACCAGGCGCGCATTGGCCCGGCGCGCGGCGCTGATCAGCATCTGCGCCTCGAACACGAAGCCTTCGCCGTCCACATCGGGCAGGGTGAACACGTTGCGCGGATAGAAGCGCTGGCCGCTCTGCGTATCGACCAGGCCGAAGCCGCAGGCCCAGGCAATGCCCCAGTCGCCGAAGTCGTTGCCGATGCGGCGGATGGTCGGCTGGCTGGCCCGCTTGCGCAGGCGCGCGCCGTTGACCACCCAGCCCGGATACGCGTTGGCCGCCTCGAGCATGCGCGGGAAATCGCTGGCCTTGTGCTGGCCGTCGCCGTCCATGGTCAGCACGCCCTGCGCGCCCACGCGTGCGGCTTCGGCAAAGCCGCTGCGCAGTGCCGCGCCCTTGCCTCGGCGCTGCGGATGGCGGATCAAGGTGACCGGCAGCCCGGCGATGCACTCGCTGGTGCCATCATCCGAGCCGTCGTCGACCACGATCACGTGGGGGCAGACCGCCAGCGCGTCAGTGACGACCTCGCGGATGCGCAGTTTTTCGTTCAATGCCGGGATCAGCACCGCCACGTCCTGCATCGTCAGCGCGGTCAACGCACGATCTCCACGTGCAGCTGCGCGCCGTTGCCGGCATCGAGGTGGCAGTGGGTGGAGCCGCCGGCCAGTGCGTCGAACAGCGGCAGCATCGGCGCCATCGCATTGCCTGCGGCGTGGTGTTCCAACCGCCCGGCCGGCGCACGATCCTGGCCGCCGGTGCCCAAGGAGACGCGCAGCAGCGGGCCGTCGCCGGCGTGGGTCAGCACCAGCGCACCACCGAGCAGCCCCTGGCTGTGCGAGACGCGCCCCAGCGGCCCGGTCGACTGGCTGTCGTAGCCGACCAGCAGCAACTCCTCGGTACCGGTGGCCAGCTGGGTCAGCGCTTCGAGCAGGCCCTGGGCGAAGCTGCCGTGGAAGGCGCTGAGCGCAGTGGCCGGCGCGTGTGTTTCGGCACCGATGGTCCAGTAGCCGGCCGCGGCGTTGTGGACCGAGTTGTGGAAGCGGATCGGCGAGATCCCGGCCGGGTCATCGGCCAGTTGTCGGCACATGTAGTCGGTGATCGCCAGGTCGCCGTGGGTCGAGGTGAATACCGATGGCAGGGTCCTGGGGTCGCGCTGTGCGTCGGCACATGCGGCCAAAGCGACTTCCAGTGCCACGGCCACCGTCTCCGGCGCGCGGCGGCGTTCGTTGGGGGCCAGCAGTTGCGGCGATGGCTTGTTGGGGGCGTCGGCGGGGAGTTCGCCGCCCTGCGCATAGGCCAGGGCGGCGGTCCACGCGGGCAGGCCGCGACACCAGAATCCGATGCCCGCGATGCGGGCGGTCAACATGGGGGCGGTCATGCGCGGCCGAACACCAGCGCGCAGTTGTTGCCGCCAAAACCGAAGGAGTTGTTCATTGCGTAACGCACCGTGCGCCGCTCGGGCGCGAAGCGGATCTGCGGACCGCAGACCGGGTCGGGAACACTGGAATTGAGCGTGCCGGGCAGCTGGCCCGATTCGAGCGCGATCAGGGCGAACACCGATTCGACGATGCCGGCCGCACCGAGCGTGTGCCCGGTCCAGGCCTTGGTCGAAGCGGCATGCAGCGAATCGGGAAACAGCGCCGCCACCGCAATCGCCTCGACCGAGTCGTTGGCCGGGGTCGAGGTGCCATGCAGGTTCAGATAATCCAGCTGGGCCGCGTCGATGCCCGCGCGGGCCAGTGCATCGGTCATGGCCAGCTGCGCGCCCAGGCCCTGCGGATGCGGGGCGGACATGTGATGGGCATCGCTGGATTCGCCATAGCCACGCAGCAGCAGGGCGTGACCTTCGCCGGCACGTTCGACCAGGGCAAACCCACCGGCTTCGCCCAGCGACAGGCCATCGCGGCGCGCATCGAAGGGCATGCATTTGTTCACCGACACCAGCTGCAGCGAATTGAAGCCGTAGAGCACGCTGCCGCATAGCGTATCCACGCCGCCGACCAAGGCCGCGTCGACCAGCCCGGCTTCGATCAGGCGCGCAGCCTGGGCAAAAACTTTGGCACTGGACGAGCAGGCGGTGGCCACGGTCATGCACGGCCCGGCCAGGCCGGTGGCGTGCTGGACGAAATCGCCGATCGAATGCGGGGTGTGCACGATCGGCCGCTGCAGGTCTTCAGGGAAGCGCTCGCCGCCGGCATCGGTGTCCAGGCGCGTGTAGGCCTCTTCGCTGGCGCCGATGCTGGAGGTCGAAGTGCCGATCACCACCGCCACGCGCGTGGCTCCATAGCGTTGGGCGGCATCGCGCGCGGCCTCGAGCAGGCCGTCCTGCTGCAGGGCCAGCCATGCCAGGCGGTTGTTGCGGCAGTCCCAGGGGGCGAGTTCAGTCGGCAGCTGCACGTCCTCGACCCCATCGACCCGGCCGATCCAGCAGTCCAGGCGCGGGGCGGCGCCAAAATCGTTGGGACGCAGGCCGCTGCGGCGCTGATCGAGTGCGTCGGCCTGGGCTTGGCGGCCTGCGCCCAGCGCTGTGGTGGCGGTGTAGGCCGTGATCGCCAGGGGCGTCATGCGGGGCTTTGGCGACATCGATGTCGGTGTGTCAGCGGATGACGGACGAGTATAGCGAGGGCTCGTGAGGCGCCCGCGAGGCCGCCATCGCGCATCGCATGCGGCGCGCACGAGTCATGTGCCTGAAGAAAGATGTCCGCAAAGCGCTCGCGTCGGGTTCCGTCGCTGCGGCATTTCCCGCACAATCGTGACACTTTCCTTCAAGAACATGCGGCACACGCCTGTATGCACGCGTTCGTCTACAAAAGCCTGCGCAAGGCCGATACCTACGTCTACCTGGCGGTCCGCGACGATTTCGCGCGGATGCCCGAGGCGCTGCGTGCGCAGTTGGGAAAGGTGCAGTTCGTGCTGGAGGTGACGCTGACGCCCGACCGCAAGCTGGCGCGCGAGGACGTGGCGGTAGTCCGCCAGAACCTGGCCGCGCACGGCTTCCATCTGCAGTTTCCGCCCACCCAGCTGGATCCGCTGCCGGATGCCTGAGGCAGCCCGTCCGCCCATGCCCGCCGCCTGGCTGGCCCTGGTCGTGGGCCTGGCCCTGGCGTCACTGACCTATCTGGGCGGCTGGATCGCCGCGGCCGGGGCGCTGCTGGCGCAGCCGGCGCTGGCGCTGGCGGTTTCATGGCAGGCGCGAACGCGGGCTCCCGCAGGCAAATACTTCGTCAAGCGCGACCTGGCGGCCCTGCTGGCCCTGTGGTTGGCCGGTTTTGTCCTGGCCGCGCTGCTGCTGGCCTGGCCGCTGCAGGCCTTGCGCAGCGGCGGCAGCCTGGGCGCGGCCGTGGGCCTGAGCGCGGTCAGCGGCATCTGCCTGATCGGGCTGTGGCGCACCTGGCCGCTGTGGCAGACGGTGGAGTGCGAAGGCGGCGCGCTGTCGCGCCAGTGGCAGGCGATGGCCGGCCGAGATGCCGGCGACTGGCATGGCCTGGCCGTGGCCGCGGCGGTGGCGGTGGCGATCGGCGGCGGGCTCAGCCTGGCCTGGCCGGCGCTGTGGCCGAGCACCCTGCGCGGCATCGGCACCGGCCTCTACGTGTTCGCGCTGCCGTGCCTGCACTGGGGCCTGCAGCGCACCATCCGTGCCGGCGGCCTGCCAGTGCTGGAAATGCCAACGCGCCCGGCCGCGCACAAGGTCACGCCGACCGTCGCGCCCAGACCCGCGGTGCCCACACCCATCGCCGAACCGCTGCGCGTGCCGCCGATCAAGACGCCTCCGCGCGACGCCGAGCTGTACGAGGCGGCTCGCAGTGGCCGGGTCGAACGCGCACTGGAGTTGATCGAGGCAGGCGCCGATCCACGCGCGCTGCCACCGCCAGGCGCGCGCGACCAGCGCAGCCTGGCCGTGCTGGCCGCTGTGTTGCCGGACCTGCGCCTGCTGCGCGCGCTGATCGCCAAGGGCATCGACCTCAACCAGGCCCACGCCGGCATGACGCCGCTGCTGGCCGCCACCCGCGACAGCTGGCACGGGCGTCCGGACGCGGTCACCACGCTGCTGACCAACGGCGCCGATCCGCGCCGCGCCGATGCCGACGGCAACACGCCGCTGCACCACGCCGCGCGCAGCTCAGATCCGGGCGTGGTCGCGCTGCTGCGCGATGCCGCCGCCGAACTCGACGCCCGCAATGCCGAAGGCATCACGCCACTGGGCATCGCCTGCATCGCCGGCAACTGGCGCCTGGCCAAGTTCTTGCTGGAGCGCGGCGCCAAGGCCGAACCCGCCGGCGCCCAGCCCGTGCTGCTGGCCGCCGCCGGGACCGAGGAAGACGATGCTGCAGGCGTGCAGCTGCTGCTCAAGCACAAGGCCAAGGTCGATACCCGCGGTGCCGGCGGGCGCAGCGCGCTGCATGCCGCGGCGCTGGCCGGACATGGCGAGATCCTGACCGTCCTGTTGGCCGCCGGCGCAGCGGTCGATGCCCGCGACGACGCCGGCAACACGCCGTGGCTGGACGCGGCCCGCAGTGGTCAGCCAGCCGCGATCGAACTGTTGGCCAGGGCCGGCGCCGACATCGCCGCGGTCGATGTCCACGGCCGCAATGCCCTGATGCTGGCCAGTGCCAGCGAGCAGGTGTCCTTGGCGCTGGTCCGGCGCCTGCTCGAACTGGGCCTGGACCCGGCGCTGCGCGATGCCGCTGGCGAACGTGCGGTCGATGTCGCGGCGGCGGCGGGTCGTTGGGCGCTGGTCTCGCAGTTGGACCCCGAGTACCCGCTGCCCAGCGCGGTCTTGTCGGCCGACAGCAGCCAGCCGCCGCCGGACCAGGCGCCGCTGGGTCTGCTGCGCCAGGCGCTGGAGCGCGGCGATTTCACGCGTCTGGACGAGGTCGCGCGGCTGTGTTCGCCCACCGAGCTGGGCACCCTGCTGCATGCGCCGGCCCTGTCGACCACGCCGGCCGTGCTGCAGTGGCTCCTGCGCCATGGCGCGGTGGCCGAAGCGCGCGATGTCTACGGCGATGTACCGCTGATCGCTAGCCTGGCGCGCGGCCCGTCGGCGTTGCCGGTGATTCGGGTACTGCTTGATGCCGGGCTGTCGCCGGCGGGCGGCGCCGGGCTGGCGCGCTTCCTTGCCGCCTGCGTCCAGGCAGAGGCCCGCGACCATGCCGCCGCGGGCGCGCTTGCGCTGGAACTGCTGCAGCGGGGCGCCGACCCCTTTGCTGCCACCGCTGCGGGCGACACGCCGCTGTCGTTGGCCGTGCGCCTGGACTGGAGCCCGCTGGTCGAAGCGCTGCTGGTGATCGGCGTGGACCGAGAAACCCGCGATGCGCGCGGCATGTCGCCGCTGCATCTGGCTACCGCGCTGGGCAACGTGCCGATGGTGCGTCGCCTGATCGCCGGTGGCGCCTCACCCGATGCGCGCGCAGCCGACGGCCAGACGCCGCTGGGCGTGGCCCTGTCCAGCGGCCGTCGCGACCTGGCCGACTGGCTGGACTGGCGGGTCTGGCCGCTGCCGCGCCGTCCGCTGCGCAGCGGTGATCTGCCGCTGGCCGCGATCAGCGGCGATGCCGATGCAGTGCGCCGCCTGCTGGATCTTGGTTTCGACGTCGATGCACCCGACGCCCAGGGCTGCAGCGCGCTGCTGCGCGCCGCCGGCGGCGGCCACGGCGCGGTGGTGGACCTGCTGCTGGCCCGCGGTGCGGATCCCCAGCGTGCCGCGCGCACCGGTGCCACCCCGCTTTCGGCGGCGGTGAGCATGCGCCAGACCGCCATCGTCAATGCGTTGCTCGATACCGGTGCCGACATCGAATACCGCCTGCCGGGCGAAGTCAGCGTGCTGATGCTCTCGGCCGCGCTGGGTCTGCCGGACATCACCGCGCGCCTGCTCACCGCCGGCGCCAACGTGCACGCGCTCGACGCGCAGGGATTGACTGCCCTGCATTGCGCCAGCCTGTTCGGCTTCATCGCCCGCGACCGCTCGCGCCTGCTGGCGCTGCTCGATACGCTGCTGCTGGCCGGCGCCGAGCCCGATGGCATGGACACCGGGACGGTGACGCCGCTGCTGTTGCTGCTGGGCGCGCGCGCCGAACCAGGCACGTCTTGCGACGAGGACGTGATCCTGGCCGGCCTGGACCGTTTGCTGGATGAAGAGGTGCAACTGGACGCGCGCGATCCACGCGGATTTGGCCCGCTGCATCTGGCCGCGCTGCACGGCCTGCTGCGCGTGGTCCAGCGCCTGCTGCGCGCCGGCGCCGACCCGGATCTGCGCGACGGCCTCAACCGCAGTCCACGCGAGGTGGCGATCATGCGCGGCTTCATCGACGTGGCCAGCGAACTCCAGCCCGGCGTGCGCCCGGGCAGTGGCGCGCCGATCGCCCGCTACCTGCGCGATCCGGGCTGAGCACGCGCGATCGCCGCGTGTCTGTACTTCTCCTTCGTCACCGCGGAACATCCCGATGTCTTCAGTTGCACCTGCCGACCTTGCCCCGATCAGCTGGGCCGATTTCGAGAAAGTCCTGCTGGTCGCCGGCACGATCCTCAAGGTCGAACCGTTTCCCGAAGCGCGCCATCCGGCCTACAAGGTATGGGCCGATTTCGGCCCCTACGGCGAGCGCAAGACCAGCGCGCAGATCACCAACCTTTATGCGCCCGAGGACCTGGTGGGCAGGCAGATCGTGGCGGTGATCAATTTCCCCGAAAAGCAGATCGGCCCGTTCAAGTCGCAGTTCCTGCTGACCGGCGCCTACACCGATGCAGGCGTGGTGGTGACCACGCTGGAGCGCGCGGTGCCCAACGGCGCACGCCTGGGCTGAGGCCGCGCCTGCACGCAGCTCAGCTGCGCTCGGGCGTGGGGTCGTGGCGGACGATGCCGTCGTCGCCGGAGATGTCGGCGGCGAAAAGTTTTTCCAGGTCCTTGCGCGCGGTTTTGGAGGTCTGGATCAGCGCCGCTTCGTCGTCGTAGATCAGGTATTGGTCGCGCAGCAGTTTCTCGTCGTGGACGCGGAACTGTTTGGCGTGTGCGGCGGCGGTGTCTGGCGCGATGCCCAGCGCGGTCAGCACGCGCTCGCCCATTTCCAGGCTGGAGCCGAAGGTCTCGCGGAATGGTTCGGCGCTGAGGTCCATCAATCGCCACGCATGCTGGCGATTGCGGGCGCGCGAGAGCACCGTGGCCTTGGGATACATGCGCCGGATCAGGCGCGTGGCGCGGATGTTGGTGTCCGGGTCATCCATCGCCACCACGAACACCTTGCAGTGCTGGGCGCCGGCGGCGCGCAGCAGGTCCGGGCGCGTGGGATCGCCATAAAACAGCCGCGCATTGCCGAACCGGCGCAGGTTGTCCACCGTCTCCGAGCTGTGTTCCAGCGCGACGAAGGGCAGGCGCTGGGCGGTCAGCAGGCGCGCGACGATCTGGCCGAAGCGGCCCATGCCGGCGATCAGCACCTGCGGCTGCTGGTCGTCCACTTCATCGAAGGCGCGCGTGGGCACATCCAGCGGCGCCTGGTCCAGCCAGCGGCTGGCCGCGATCAGCAGCAATGGCGTGGCCGCCATCGACAGGCCGACCATCGCCACCAGCCGGTCGTGGTGTTCGACGCTGAGCAGGTTGGCCTGCACGGCTTGGTTGAACACCACGAAGGCGAACTCACCACCCAGCCACAGCACGCCGCCGAGCTTGAGGGCCGAGCGCCAGTTCATCTGTTGCTGCCAACGCCCGAGCGCGAACAGCACGCCCACCTTGACCAGCAGCAGCGCGACCACGCCGGCCGCGATGAGCTGCGGTTCCTCTCGGATGCGGTCCAGGTCGATGCTCATGCCCACCGCGATGAAGAACAGGCCCAGCAGCAGGCTCTTGAACGGCTCGATCTGCGATTCCAGCTCGTGGCGGAATTCCGAGTCGGACAGCAGCACCCCCGCCAGGAATGCGCCGAGGCCCGCGCTGAGTCCGGCCAGTTCCATGAACCAGGCCGTGCCCAGGACCACCAGCAGCGCGCTGGCGGTGAACACCTCGGGCATGCGCGTGCGCGCCACGATGCGGAACAGATGGCGCAACAGCAGCCGTCCACACAGCACCACGATCACGATCGCGCCCACCGCATGCAGCGCGGCCGACCAGGTCAGGGTCTGGTTCTTGGCGCCGCCCAGCAGCGGGATCGCGGCCAGCAGCGGGATCGCGACCAGATCCTGGAACAACAGCACGGCAAACCCAGTGCGCCCGTAGTCGCTGGTCAGCGCCTTGCGCTCGGCCAGCAGTTGCAGACTCACCGCCGTGGAGGACAGGGCCAGCCCCATGCCCACGATCAGTGCCGATTTCCAGCTCATCCCCAGGCCCATGCAGATGCCGCCCAGGATCAGCGTGCACAACAGCACCTGCAGGCCACCGGTGCCGAACACCGGCTTGCGCATCACCCGCAGGCGCGCGGGCGAGAGTTCCAGACCGATCACGAACAGCAGCATCACCACGCCGATTTCCGACGCATTGAGGATCCGCTCGGCATCGCGCACGAACCCGAACCCATCCGGCCCCAGCACCGCGCCGGCCACCAGGTACGCCAGCACCGCGCCCAGCCCGAAGCGCTTGAAGACCGGCACGGCGATGACGCCGGCCAACAGGAACACCAAGGCTATTTGCAGACCACCGCCGTGCATCGCTCACTCCTGAAAACCCGCTGCATTATGCGGCGCAGGCGCCCTCCGGCCGCATTCATCCTGCGGACGCTGCGTGCCGCGACATTGCCCGTGCCTGCTTGGTGGCCTAGGCTCGGCGCTCCAGGAATCGCGAAGGAGTCGCAACGATGGCAAGCACATGGCGGATGTGGGCAGTGGCGATGTCCCTGTCGATGGTGGCAGGGGGAGGGCAGGCGCAGACCGCCAGTGCGGTGCGCAAGACGGTCGAGTCCACCATGCTGGTCACTGGCGAAATCCAGATCGCCGCCGACGGACACGTCGATGGATACTCCGTGGATCAGCAGGACAAGCTTCCGCCGGAAGCCCTGCAGTTGCTTGGACAGGCCCTGCCTGCGTGGACATTCGAACCGATCGAGCGTGACGGCGCCCGGGTGGCTGCACGTTCCAGGATGACGGTGCGTCTGGTGGCCAGGAAGGTGGAAGACGGCTACCAGATGAGCGTGCGCAGCGCGGAATTCGGCGGTGATCCCGCACCCGGCGAAACGATCGCCAAGGTGCGCATGGATCCGCCGACCTATCCGATGTCTGCCGCCCGTTCGGGCGCCAGCGGGACGGTCTTTCTGCTGATCGAGGTCGGACGCGATGGCAGGGTGCTGCATGCGGATGCGGCGCAGACCAATCTCACCGTCGTCTCCAACGCACGCGATATGGCCAGCTGGCGCACGCTCTTCGAAAAGTCGGCCGTCAATGCCGCCAGGGCCTGGACATTCGCGCCGCCAACGGTGGGAAATTCGGCCGCCGCCGCGTCCTGGGTGATCCGGGTCCCGGTGCAGTATGCGTTCAAGGGCATGCGCGAAGAGGGGTACGGGAAATGGGAGGTCTACATCCCCGGGCCGCGCAATCCAGTGCCTTGGATGAGCACCAAGGTGGCTGCCGATCGTGGCCTGGATGCTGGCATGGATGGGCAACTGACGCAGGTGGGCTATGGTCCGCAGCTGCAGACGCCGCTTGACGCCGGCTGACACGTCCACCCAGCCACGCCAAAAAAAAGCCCCGCAATGCGGGGCTTTTTTTGCTGCTCAAGCGCCTGGAACTCAGCGCTTCATCGAGCTGAAGAACTCGTCGTTGGACTTGGTGTTCTTCATCTTGTCGAGCATGAACTCCATCGCGGCGATTTCGTCCATCGGATGCAGGAGCTTGCGCAGGATCCAGATCTTCTGCAGCA
>JBIIHJ010000105.1:0-10965 GCA_044235875.1 Pseudoxanthomonas sp. | reverse complement strand
CGATCTTCTCCACGCCGTAGTCGCCGCCCAGCAGCGAGCGGGCGATGTCCTTCCAGTGGTGCACGTCGTGCACGATCACCCGCAGCAGGTAGTCGTAGGAGCCGGACACGCGGCTGGCCTCGACCACCTCGGGCATGGCCAGGATGCGATGGTCGAACTCGGTGAACTCATCCAGCGCGTGCTGCTTGAAGGTCACCTGCGCCAGCACGATGGTGGCCGAGCGGATCCGGTCCACCGCCACGTGCGCGCGATAGCCGCGGATCAGGCCGCGCTCCTCCAGCGCCCGCACCCGCGCCAGGCATGCGCTGGGCGACAGCGCGACGCGTTCGGACAGTGCCTGGTTGGTGATCCGTGCATCCTGCTGCAGTACGTCCAGGATCTTCAGGTCGATGCGATCAGGCGATTTGCTGGACATGGCGCGGTTTTCCGACAGGGGTGGCAGCAGATGCGCTGCACGATGTGCGCAATTGCCGGGTGCAGGCTGAAGATCCTGCGTTATTGCCAATGATAACCCGGCGTTCCTGCGGTCGATCCCCAGGATTGGATAATTAAATCAATGGCTTTCGAACGTTTCAGCGCCCGTGGTTTCTGCTGGACGCGCTGCGAGCGTTCGCTTACTACTGCTACATAGCAGGCTTTTGCTGCCGCCGCGGTGGGGAGACCGCGCAGGCCACGGGGGACCGGACGTCCCCGCAACCCGCCAACGCCCAAAGGGGACCGATCACCATGAAGTTGCCGACCACCACTGCCCTCTCGCGCGCCGTGCGCGCTGCCTGCCTGCTGGGCATTGCCACGGCCAGCGCCGCGCCGGCCTTGGCCCAAGACGCCGGCGCGGTCGCTTCGACCACGCAGGCCAAGGACCTCAAGACCGTCGTGGTCACCGCCGGCAAGCGCAATGAATCGGTGCGCGAGATCGCCGGCTCGGTCAGCGCCGTCACCGCCGCAGAGCTCGACGCGCTGGGCGCGCAGAGCATGTCCGACTACATCCAGCGCACGCCGGGCGTGGTGTTCAACAGCTACCAGCCAGGCGTGTCGCACGTGGTAATGCGCGGCATCGCCACCAGCTCGGGCAACGTGCAGGGCCAGACCACTACCGGCTATTTCCTCAACGAAGTGCCGCTGACCGAGCCGGGCTTCACCATCGTGGTGCCGGACATCGACACCTTCGACCTCAACCGCGTCGAAGTGCTGCGCGGCCCGCAGGGCACGCTGTTCGGTTCGGCCTCGATGGGCGGCGCGATCAACTACATCGCCAATGTCGCCGATACCAGCGGCTTCGACGCGGCGGCCGAAGCCACCGTCAGCCAGACCAGGAATGCGGACGTGGGCTTTGGCGGCAAGGCGATGGTCAACGCGCCGATCAAGACCGACGTGCTGGCCGTGCGCGCGGTGGCGCAGTACCGCGACGATCCCGGCTACCTGGACAACATCGGCACCGGCAAGGACGGCGCCAATACGACCAAGCTGGCCGGCGGTCGTTTCTCGGCGGTGCTGACGCCCAACGAGGACACCACCCTCAGCTGGCTGAGCCTGCTGCAGAACACCGATTCGGACGACAACGCCTACCAGATCGAAGGCCTGGGCGACCTGACGCGCAACACCGCCGTGCCCGAGTTCACCAACACCAAGGTGGCCGTGCACAGCCTGCGCCTGGACCAGCAGTTCGACGGCGCCACGCTGACCGCGCTGGCCGCCTACCAGAAGAAGAAGCAGGACTGGCGCTTCGACTACACCCCGATCCGCGGTGCCTACAACGCCGATCTGGATCTGGACCTGAGCAGCCCGCTGTACATCAACTCCGGCGGCGAGAGCACCGGCAAGAGCCTCGAGATCCGCCTGGCCTCGGACAAGGGGGGGCGCTTCGAGTGGCTGGTGGGCGGCATGTACTTCGACACCAGCAAGGATCTGTACGAGGCCATCGGCGCCGATGGCGCCGCGGCGGCGTTCGACAACTCCTCGCTGTACGGCCCGGGCGCCGGTGCGGTGATCGCGCCGGACGGCAAGATCTTCAATGCCTTCTACACGCACCTGGATGGTTCGGAAGCGGCGCTGTTCGGCGAAGGCGCCTTCCTGTTCACGCCCGAGTGGAAGCTCACCGTCGGCGGCCGCCTGTTCCGCACCAAGGTCCAATCCACCTCGACCCAGGTGGGCTTTTCGACCTATCCGGGCGATCCGATCGTGACCCCCTCGCAGACCAGGGAAAGCGGCTTCAATCCCAAGGTGTCGCTGTCATACACGCCCAACGAGACTGTGATGTTCTACGGCCTGGTCTCCGAAGGCTTCCGCTTCGGCACGCCCAACACCAGCGGCCTGAGCGCGTATCCGATCCCGTCCGGCTCCAAGTCCGACAGCCTGGTCAACTACGAACTGGGCACGCGCACCAGCTGGGCCGATGGCACTTTCCTGGTCGATGCCACCGCGTTCTACGTGGACTGGAAGGACATCCAACTGCGCCTGCAGACGCCGGACTTCTACAACTACGCGGCCAACGGCGGCAAGGCGTACAGCCGTGGCATCGAGCTGTCTACGCAGTGGCACCCAAGCGACCGGTTCGAGTGGGCCAGCAGCGTGACCTGGCAGCAGGCGCGCCTGGATGAGGATCTTTTCATCCTGTATTACGGCACCGCGCCGGCCGGATCGCAGCTGCCGGGTTCGGCCGACTGGTCGGTCAACAACACGCTGCGCTATCACTTCGACGCAGCGTATGACCCGACCCTGGCGCTGTCGCACCAGTACCTGTCCAGCGGCATCAGCGACCTCAATTCGGCCGTGCCGGGCGTGACGCCCAACGAGCAGGGCAACTACAACCTGTTCGACCTGCGCTACAGCATGACCTTCGGCAGCACCGAGGTCAGCCTGTGGAGCACCAACCTCACCGACAAGCGCGGCATCACCCGCGAAGTGGCCGAAGTCAACGGCATCGGCCAGGGCATCGTGCGTCCGCGCACCGTCGGCATGACGGTGCACTGGAAGTATTGACTGCACTTGCGTGCCGGCACGTTGTCGCCCGACGTGCCGGCCAGGCTAAACCGATGACGTTGCCGTTTTCATTCTCCGCTCCCGCCACGCGCGGCGCCCGTGTGCGCCGCGCGTGGCCGTGGCTGCGGTCCAACGATGTGTCAGGAGCCCTGCCATGAGCGATGCCTTTCTTCCGTTGGGGCGCTGGCGCCAGGCGCTGCACCGCAAATCCATCGACGTGATCGTGGCCGATACCGAGCGCGCCGGCCTGCAACGCAAGCTGGGTGCGGGCAGCCTGCTGATCCTGGGCATCGCCAACATCCTGGGCGCCGGCATCTACGTGATGACCGGCGAGGCCGCGGCGAGCTTCGCCGGGCCGGCGGTGCTGCTGTCGTTCGTGCTGGCGGCCCTGGCCTGTGGCTTCACCGGGCTGTGCTATGCGGAGCTGTCCTCGGTGATCCCGGTCTCGGGCTCGGCCTACAGCTATTGCTACGTGACCCTGGGCGAGGGCTGCGCGTGGGCGCTGGGTTGGATGGTGATCCTGGAATACGTGTTGTCCGCCTCGGCTGTGGCCGCCGGCTTTGCCGGTTATCTGAGCAGCCTGCTGGGCGATCTGGGCGTGCACGTGCCGCCGTGGCTGACCACCTCGACGCTGACCGCCGTGCAGCAGCACGGCCACACCGTGCTGACCAACAGCGGCGGCATCAACCTGGTCGCGGCGCTGGCCGTGCTGGCCGCGGCGGTGGTGCTGATCGCCGGCGTCAGCCAGTCGGCGCTGGTCAACGCGGTGCTGGTGGTGATCAAGGTCGCGGTGCTGGTGTCTTTCATCGTGGTCGGCGCGCGCTATGTGCAACCGGCGCACTGGCAGCCGTTCCTGCCGGCCAACGAAGGCGGCTTCGCGTTCGGCTGGCCCGGGGTGATGCGCGCGGCGGCGATGCTGTTCTTTGCCTACCTCGGATTCGAAACGGTCTCGATGGCCGCGTCGGAAACCCGCAACCCGCGCCGCGACGTGCCCTTCGGCATCCTCGGTTCGCTGGTGGTGTGCACGCTGCTGTACATCGCCGCCGGCGCGGTGCTGACCGGCATCGTCCCGTTCCGCGAACTCGGCGTGCCCGATCCGGTCGCGCTGGCCGTGGACCGCATGGGCTGGCCTGGCTTTGCGGTGTTGATCAAGATCGGCGCGCTGACCGGTCTGGGCTCGGTGCTGCTGGCCAATGGTTATGGGGTGTCGCGCGTGGCGGTGAACATTGGCCGCGATGGGCTGCTGCCGAAGCTGTTCGCCCGGGTGCACGCGCGTCGCGGCACGCCGTGGCTGGGCAATCTGGTGTTCGGGGTGATCGCCGCGGTGCTGGCGGCGCTGCTGCCGATCGGCGTGCTGGGCGACCTGATCTGCCTGGGCATCGCCTCGGCCTTCATCATGGTGTGCATCGCGGTGATGTGGCTACGCTCGGTGCGGCCGGAGCTGGTCGGCGGCTTCCGCGTGCCGCTGGGCGGGGTGTGGATCGGCCGCGCCTGGATCGGCACCGTGCCGGTGCTGGGCATCGTCCTGTGCCTGACGATGATGGCGCCGGTGCTCGGCGACATGGCCCAGCAGGTGCGTCGCGGCGATCCGCTGCCGGCGCTGATCCTGGCCGGCTATGTGCTGGCCGGGGTCCTGATCTATTTCGCCTACGGCCAGCGCCACGCGCGCCGGCTCGCCCATGCGCGCGCATTGGCCGCGCCGGAAACCCTGCCCTGATGTCCTTGCCCGATCTCTCTCTGGACCAGGCGCTCGCGCTGGGCCGCCTGGATGCGCACGACCAAGCCGCACTGCTGGTGCGTGGCGACGTGTCGCCTTTTGAACTGACCGCCGCGGCGATTGCGCGCGCGCGCCACTTCGACCCGTTGCTTGGCGCGCTGAGCCATACCGATTTCGACCGCGCGCTGGCCCAGTCCCGCGCGCTGGCCGTGCCCGATGCATCGGCGCCGCTGCGCGGGGTGCCGTGGCTGCCGAAGGATTCGTTGCAGGTGCCGGGCATGCCCACGCGCGGCGGCTCGCGCAGCCGCACGGCGACGCCGGCCAGCGCGGGGCACGCCTTCCTGCAGCGCTGCGAGCAGGCCGGGCTAGTGGCGATCGGCAAGAGCGCGATGCCCGAGTTCGGGCTGATGGGCGTGACCGAGCCGCTGCTGGGCCCGGTCACGCGCAACCCCTGGTCGCCTGCTCACTCGCCTGGGGGCTCCAGTGGCGGAGCCGGTGCGGCGCTGGCCGCAGGCGTAGTGCCGTTGGCCCATGGCAGCGATGGCGCGGGCTCGATCCGCATCCCGGCCTCGGCCTGCGGCGTGGTGGGCCTCAAGCCTGGGCGCGGCGGCACGGTGCGGGTGCGCGCGCGCCATCCGATCGAAGACCTGATCGTGGCCGACAGCCTGATGTCGCGCAGCGTGCGCGATACCGCCTGGGCCTTCGCCCAGGCCCATCCGGCGAGGCCGGCGATGGTGACCACGCCGCTGGATCGGCCGCTGCGCATCGGGCTGGTCAGCGACACGCTGCAGGGCGTTGCGCCCGAAGCCGACGTGGCGGCCGCACTGGCGCGCACCGTCGCGCTGTGCGAATCGCTCGGCCATCGCGTGGAGGTGGCGGCGCTGCCGTTGCCCGGCGCGCAGGTGTTCGACGCGGCCATGACGCTGTGGTCGCACCTGGGTGCCGATGCGCTGGAACTGGCCGAAGCGGCGCTGGGCGAGGCCGCAGCGCGTGCTGCGCTGGAACCCTTCACCCTGGGCCTGGCGGGCTGGAACCGGACGCACTGCGGCGTGGCCGAACTCGAACGCGCCTACGCCGTGCTGGCTGCGCTGCCGGATGCGTTCCACACCTTCCACCAGCGCTACGAGGTCCTGCTGAGCCCCACGCTGCGCGTGCCGCCGCCGCGGATCGGGACGCTGGCGCCATCGGGCGATTTCGAGACCGTGTTCGCCGCGATGTTCGACTGGATGGGCTACACGCCGCTGCAGAACCTGGCCGGCACCCCGGCCATCAGCCTGCCGCTTGAACACAGCGCCGACGGCCTGCCGATCGGGCTGCAGTTCGCCGCCGACCGGGGCGGCGAACCCCTGCTGCTGGCCTTGGCGCTGCAGCTGGAAACCGCCGCGCCGTGGCGCGATCGCTGGCCGCCGGTGTCGGTGGCCGCTTCTGACTTGAGCAAGGAAACACGCTGATGGGACATGCCCGCGACCGCCGCTTCGCCGCGCGCGACACCCACGATGTGCTGCGCCTGCTGGCCAGCCATCCCCTGGCCTGGCTGGTGTCGGCCGGTGGCGAGGATGCCTGCTTCACTCCGCTGCCGCTGCGCGCGCAGCTGGATCATGCCGGCCAGCTGGTCGGCCTGATGGGCCACATGGCCCGGCGCAATCCGCACGTGGCGCGGCTGGCGCGCGATCCCAGCGCCGTGGCGCTGGTGCTGGGCCCGCATGCGTACGTATCGCCCAGCTGGCTGGACGACCGTACCCAGGCGCCGACGTGGAACTACACCGCCGCGGTGTTCCAACTGGAGGTCACCCTGAGCGAGGCGCCGCAGGACATCGCCGACGAACTCGACGCGCTGGTCAGCCAGATGGAGGCCGGCCGCGATCGTGCCTGGTCCATGGCCGAGATGGGCGCGCGCTACGAAAAACTGGCGGCGGGCGTGACCGCGTTGCGCGCGGAGATCACCGGCCTGCACACCACCTTCAAGCTGGGCCAGGACGAGGCACCGCACGACTTCGCGCAGATCATCGCCGGGTTGGTCCGCGGCGAAGAACATGCGCTGGTCGCCCTGATGCAGGATTTTGCCGCCAGCGAACGCGGAGCCACGCCATGAACGCCTCGCTGGCCGCCCTGGATCCGCAGATCCGGCCTTTCGTCGAAGACGTGTGCAGCAAGGGTGCGCGCCTGCGCGGCGGCCGCGACCTGGACTGGCCGCAGCGCCGGGTGATCGCCGAGATCGTGCGCCTGCCCTGGCGCGAAGGCGGTCCGCAGATGGCACACACCCAGGAAGTCATGCTGGAGCATGCGGGCGCGCCGGTCCGTGTGCGCGTGCTGCGGCCGTCCACCGCGCCGGCGACCGCGCCGGCGCTGGTCTACATCCACGGCGGCGGCTGGTGCATGTTCAGCATCGACACCCATGACCGCCTGCTGCGCGAGTACGCGCATGCCGCCGGCATCGTGGTGGTGGCGATGGACTACGCGCTCTCGCCCGAGCATCGCTATCCGCTGGCGCAGGACCAATGCGTGGCGACCATCGCATGGCTGCGCGCGCATGCCGACGCGCTGGGGATCCAGCGCGATCGGCTGGCGCTGGGCGGCGATTCGGCCGGGGCCAACCTGGCCCTGACCACGGCGCTGCGCCTGCGCGCCGCGGGCCAGCTGGCGGGCATCGGCGCGCTGCTGCTCAACTATGGCGCCTTCGATACCGTGATCTCGCTCCAGGCCGCGCAGCTGGGTACGCCGGAGGACCTGCTGACCGTCCCGGAGATGGAAGAGTTCTGGCGTTGCTACCTCGGCCCGGACTGGGCGCGCTGCGCAGACCCGCTGGCCGTGCCCATGCAGGCCACGCTGCAGGATCTGCCGCCGGCCCTGCTGCTGTACGGCGACCGCGACGTGCTGGGCGAACAGAGCGTGCAGATGGCCGCACGCCTGCAGGCCGCCGGCAATGCGATGGAATTGCGGCGTTATCGTGGCGCGCCGCATAGTTTCGTCGAGGCGATGTCGGTGTCCGACCAGGCGCGTGCCGCGGTCGCCACGGGCGCGGCCTGGCTGCGTCGTCATCTGATCGGGTCATCGCAGGAGCACGTTGCATGAGGGGTGTTGGATTCAAGCGGGGGATCGTCGCTGCGCTGTGCCTGGGTGCGCTGCCGGCAAGTGCCGCATTGCCCGTCGCCCCGCATCTGCCGACACCCGCCGACTTCGTCGCGCTGGCGCAGGTGAGCGAGCCGCAGATCAGTCCGGATGGCGCTCGCATCGTCTATGGGCTGAGCACGCCGCAGGGCGACGGCAAGCCGCCGCGCACGCAGCTGTTCATCGTCCCGGCCACCGGCAAGGCCGCGGCGCGCCCGCTGCTGGAGGGCGCACCGGCCAACGATGGCAGCCCGCGCTGGTCGGCCGATGGCCGCCAGCTGCTGTTCGTGTCCGATCGCGCGTTGCCCCCCGGCGACGATCGTGCCGCTCCTGCTGCCATGCAGGTCTGGCGCACCGAGGCGCAAGGCGGCGTGGCCACGGCGCTGACCCGCTCGCCCAGCGATGTGGGCAGCTTCGCGCTGTCGGCCGATGGCCAGCAGCTGGCGTATCTGGCGAGCGATCCGCAGACGCCTGAAAAACAGGCACGCATCAAAGCACTGGACGATGCCGTGGAGGTCGGCCGTCCCACCCAGTTCCGACGGCTGTGGCTACGCGATCTGGCCAGCGGGCAGACCCGCGCGCTGACCCCGCCCGGCCTGCAGGTCCAGGATCTGGCCTGGTCGCCCGACGGCAAGACCATCGCGCTGCGCGTGTCCGACGACACCACGCTGAGCGGGTATTGGTACCAGTCGCGGATCGTGCTGTTGTCGCTGGCCGATGGCACGCTCAGCCCGCCGCTGGAAGCCTCGGCCGCGGCCTTCCCGCTGCAGTTCTCGCCGGACGGCCGCAAGCTGCTGTACAGCCAGATCGCCAGCTATGGCATGGTCGCCACGATCCACGTGCACGACCTGGCCAGCCACCAGCGCGTTGCGTTGGCGCAGGACTGGCCGGGCACGCTGTGGCTGGCGCGCTGGCTGGACAACCGCACCCTGATTGCCCAAGGGCTGCATGGGGTGCGAGGTGAATTCCTGCGCATCGATGCATCGACCGGTCATTGGCGCACGCTCGCCAGGCCGCAGATCGCCTACCCCAGTTTCAGTACTTCAGGCACGGGACGCACCGCCTTCATCGGCCTGCGCGACGACCAGCCGGCCGAGGTGTGGACGCTCGAGGGCGGCAGGCTCGCCGCGCGCACCGACAGCAATCCGCAGGTCGCCGGTTGGGCGCACGGCCACGTGCGCGAGATCGAATGGACCTCATCGCGCGACGGGCGCCGCATCACCGGCGTGCTGGTGACGCCGCCGGACTGGAAGGCCGGCACGCCCTTGCCCACGCTGGTCGATCTGCACGGGGGGCCGGGCGAGGCGTGGTGGTCGGGCTGGCTGGGTTCGTGGCACGACTGGGCGCAGCTGCTCAGCACGCGCGGCTACGCGGTCTTGCTGCCCAACCCGCGCGGCTCCGAAGGCCAGGGCCATGCCTTCACCGAACTGGCCCGCCACGACTGGGGCGGCGGCGACTTCCAGGACATCCTCGACGGCGTGGACATGCTGCAGGCGCAGGGCGTGATCGATCCGCAGCGGCTGGGCATTGGCGGCTGGAGCTACGGCGGCTACATGTCGGCCTGGGCAGTGACCCAGTCCAAGCGCTTCAAGGCCGCGATCGTCGGCGCCGGGGTGATCGACATCGGCGCGATGGCCTTGACCACCGATGTACCGACCTATCTGCCCGGCTATTTCGGTGACCCGGTCAGCAATCGCGCCGAGTACGACGCGCACTCGCCGATCCGCTACGTGGACCGGGTGACCACGCCGGTGCTGATCCTGCATGGCGATCAGGACCAGCGCGTGCCGCTGAGCCAGGGCCAGATGTTCTATCGCGCGCTCAAGTTCAACGGCACGCCGGTGGAGATGGTGACCTACCCGCGCGGCCCGCATTGGTTCACCGAACAAGCCGCTGGCCGCGACGTGCAGCAACGCGTGCTCGATTGGCTGGATACGCATCTGCGCTGATCCGGCTTACGTTGCCGGCGGACGCTCGGTTGGCCGGCGCGCTTTTTGTAGAGCGGAGCTCGCTCCGCTGCTCGTCGATCAGGGATTGGCAAAGCGCCAGCGCAGCAAGCTGCGCGCTACAGGACCTGCGCGGTGTGCCGTCGGACGCTTGCCGGCGGCTCCTGGCCCGGCCGGCGCGCTTGTTGTAGAGCGGAGCTCGCTCCGCTGCTCGTCGATCAGGGATTGGCAAAGCGCCAGCGCAGCAAGCTGCGCTCTCCAGGACCTGCCCGGTTTGCCGCCGACGCTTGCCGGCGGGGTTCCTGGCCCGGCCGGCGTGCGTGTTGTAGAGCGGAGCTCGCTCCGCTGCTCGTCGATCGGGTGCCGGTAAAGCGCCAGCGCAGCAAGCTGCGCTCTACAGGACCTGCGCGGTGTGCCTCCGACGCTTGCCGGCGGCTCCTGGCCCGGTCGGCAAGCGTGTTGTAGAGCGGAGCTTGCTCCGCTGCTCGTTGATCGGGTGCCGGTAAAGCGCCAGCGCAGCAAGCTGCGCTCTACACGACCTGCGCGGTGTGCCGTCGGACGCTTGCCGGCGGCTCCTGGCCCGGCCGGCGTGCTTGTTGTAGATCGGAGCTTGCTCCGCTGCGCTCCGGCCAGGTCACCGGAAGACCCGAGCGAGCCAGCGCGGCGCGACAGAGTGCAAGGGCGGTTCGATAGCTACGGCGACCAGGTGAAGGTCGCCAGGCTGCGTCCGGGCAAGGTGTAGTGGAACACGTTGTTGTGGGGCCCGGCGTCGCCTTCGCTGACCGAGAACGTGCGCGGCACCGGGGCCGAGTTGGTCACCACCAGCACCCGCGTGCCATCGGGATTGACGAAGGCGACGTTGTCCACGCCATCGACCTCATCGCTCGAGCCCACCCGATGCGCGCCTGGCGGTACGAAGCGGCTGGCGTGGGCCAGCGCGTAGTACTCGTCGGTGCGGGTGATGGCGCCGCTGCGCGTATCGATGTCGACCACGCCGCGACAGGTATCGCAGCCACCGGTATGCGGGCCGCCGTCCTGGTCCAGTGCCAGGTTCCAGAACAGCACGCCGCGCGCGTCGTGGCGCACCGATTCGATGATCAGGCGTCGCGCCTGCAGGGTCAGGCCGCCGCTGATCAGCGGCTCCCAGTCCCCGCCCGAGCATTCGGTCTGGTAGACGTCCTTGTCCGGAAAGGCCGCATGCACTGGCGACTGCGC
>JBIIHJ010000104.1:0-10977 GCA_044235875.1 Pseudoxanthomonas sp. | reverse complement strand
CCTTGATCTTCAGCGATTCGAAGCCGCGGTCCAGGGCCGACAGCGAATCGGACACCATCTTGTCGATGTAGTCCACGCTGATGGTGATGTCGGTGGTGATCACCGGATCGCCGCCGCCGAGCAACTGGTAGAGCGGCGCGCCGTAGAGCTGCGCCCAGAGGTCGTAGAGCGCGATTTCCACCGCGGCCTTGGCGCTGGTGTTGCGCTCCACCGAGGACTGCACCAGGGCGGTGAGGTGGTTGAGGTTGGCGATGTCCTGGCCGATCAGGCGCGGTTTGATGAAGGTGTCGATGGCCGCGATGATCGAGCCGTGCGTATCGCCGGTGATCACCGCGGTGGCGGCCGCTTCGCCATACCCGGTGCGACCGGTGTCGGTGCGGATCAGCACCACCACGTCCTCGACCGTATCGACGGTGCGCAGTGCGGTCTTGAACGGCGTCTTCAGCGGCACGCGCAGCATGCCCAGCTGGATATCGGTGATCTTCATTCGGCCTGCTTGTTCGATGCGCGCTGCGGACGCACGCGCTGGATGTTGGTGATGCGGTCGATATAGCTGGCCGTGTCGCTGGCCAGCATCGGCTCAAGCGGGGTGACCGATACGCCGTTGAGATGGCCGGACACGCGCGTGCCATCGGCGCCGGGCCAGCCGCCGCCGGCGGTATCGTGGATCACGTAGGTCAGGCCGTTGGCCTTGCCCAGCACCACCATCACATGACCCGGGATGTAGACCAGGTCGCCGATCTGCAGCTGTTTGACCGCCGTCGTGCGCCTGGCATCGGGGTCGCCCTCGCTGAAGGCGATGCGGTCCAGCGCCGGACTCACCGCCTGCTGCGAGGTGTTGCGCGGCAGCAGCACGCCGAAGCTGCGGTAGATCTCCGAGGTGAAGCCGCTGCAGTCGCGCGCATCGTACGAATGCCCCCAGCCGTAACGCTCGCCGAGGAACTTGAACGCCTGGGCGATGAAGTGCCGTGGGGTCAGCGGCAGGTAGTCGTCGGCGGTGTCGGCAATGCGTGGCAGCAGCGCGGGCACCAGGTCCAGCGTGCCATCGTCCTTGCGGATCGGCAGCTGGATCACCCAGGCGGTGTAGGGCATCTGGCCGTTGACCGGCGTGGTCGGATCCCAGTCGGCCAGCACCGGCACGCGCGTACCCATGTCCAGCTGCAGCTGTGAAACCTGCGGCTGTTCCGGGGTGAAGACGGTGGCGACCGTGGCGCCGGTGACCACGCGATAAGGGCCACGCGCGCCATAGCCGAACACCTGCTGCGCGCCGCCGATGCCGACATGGCCCTTCTCGATCCATGCGCTGTAGCGCTCGCTGATGACGAACAGCCACTGGCCATCGCGGCTTTCGTGCAGCACCGCCACCGCATCGCCAGGGAACAGCGCCGACTCCTGGAAACGGTCGATGTCGTGATCGTCGGTGGTGCTGAAGACGCGCTGCGTCGTGGGGAATGTCCGCAGGTCGGCGCGATGGGTCACCAGACCGTAACGCAGCGGCGTAGCCTGGCCGATCGCATCCAGGGCCAGGCTGTCCTGCAGCGCATCCAGTGCCTTGGCATCCAGCGCCTGACCCCGCAAGTCGTACAGCGTGCGGCTCGGCGTGGCCGAGAGGGCTTGGATGTCCTTGCGGATCGTATCGCGCGGCAGCTGTGCGGGCAGGGCGCGCAGGTCGTGGATGGCCGGATCGTTGGCGCGCATGCGCGCGTTCTGCGCGGCGATGCCGGCACGGTCCAGCAGCACGCGGTCCGGATGCGGCTGCTTGCCGATCCAGTAAGCGGGCGTGAGCTTGGGTGGATCCACGCCAACGACACCGGTCACCGGATCGATCGGCACCTGTGGCGCGACCACGCGTGCCATCGCCGGCACGCCGACCAGCAGCAGCCATAGTGGCGCTGACCGCACTACTTGGCCGGAAAAGCGGGCGAGGCAATACCACGCGGAAGAGCGGCCGATCATGGCGCGACGCTCGCGAAAGAGGAGGGGTGAATAGTTATTCCTGCCCATTGAAAAATCAAGAATAAATTATTGACCACGGTCATGGCCGCGTGTTACATCGATATTGCGGACTGTGTCATCAGCCCCGCACGGTGTGGCAGGGGATGTGCCGCACAACCAGCAATGACCACCACGCGCTGCAGTCGATCGCGGCAGGTCTTCCGGCAACACAGGCAGAGCGCAGGCGCCGCATGGCCCACGCTTTTCGCCGCCGGGACGCAGGCCGGCCGTGGTGGGCAGCAATCGGCGCGGTCATCGGCAGGCCACGCCGAAGGCGTCATGCATCGGATGGATCCGGCGCAGGCAGTGGCAGGCAATCAGGGGGCGTGGCTTCGAAAGGGGAGCCGAAGCCGGCGACCGGATTGCCACAGGTGTTGTCAGGTATCCACCCATCGGTCCAGGAGAGAGTGACCCATGCCCGTTCAAGCTTCGATCGTCCCCGCCCGCAGCCGGCTTGCGCTTGCGCTGCTGGCCTCGCTCTGCGTCCCGCTGTCGGCTGCGGCGCAGTCCACCGAGCCCAGCGCCACCGACACCACCACCAAGCAGCTGGACAAGGTCAGCGTGACCGGGTCGCGCATCAAGCGCACCGACATCGAAACCGCGCTGCCGATCACCGTCATCAAGAAGGCCGAGATCGATGCCCAGGGCATCAGCTCGGCCGAGCAGCTGATGAGCTACCTCAACGTGTCCGGCAATGGCTCGGACAACCTGGCCAGCAACGTCGGCATCGTTTCGGGCGTGGACCAGCGTGGCAACAACGGCGTCTCCGGCGCGGACCTGCGCGGCCAGGGCGCCGACGCCACGCTGGTGCTGCTCAACGGGCGCCGCGTGGCCGCGCACGGGCTGAAGGGCCGCGTGGTCGATCTCAATTCCATTCCCTTCGCCGCGATCGAGCGCGTGGAAGTGCTGCGCGATGGCGCCTCGGCGATCTACGGCACCGACGCCATCGGCGGCGTCATCAACTTCATCACCAGGAACGATTACCAGGGCGTGGAAGTGTCCGGCTTCACCGACACCACCGAAGCCGGCGGCGGCAACATCTTCCGCGGCAACGTGCTGGTCGGCGGCGGCGACCTGGACACCGATGGCTGGAATGCCTTTGCCAGCGTCAGCTACAAGAAGAACGAGATCCTGCGAGGGCGTGACCGCAATTTCTCCAACGCCTTCCAGCCCGACCGCGGCCTGTCGCCCGACACCCGCGGCACACCGTATGCGACCGTGGCCAACCGGCCGGCCAGCACCCCGACCCTGATCGGCAATGGCGTGATCGATCCGGCCGATGGCTCGACCCAGCAATACATCAATCCGCTGGACTTGCCCGGCGCGGCCGGCTGCGCGAGTGGCAATGACCTGATGGGGCCCTACGACAACGTGCTGTGGGGCGTGGGCAGTGCGCGTTATGCGTGCTCGTACGACTATCCGGCGGCGGCCGTGATCCAGCAGCCGGTGGAAAGCAAGGACATCATCGGCCGGGCGACGTACAAGATTTCCGACCAGCATCGGATGTTCGTCGAGTTCACCGGCTCGGAAGTGGATGTGGAGAAAAGCTTCGAGCCCTACCAGATCTCGCCCGGCACGGTCTTCGATGCGTCCACGTTCTACCCCAGCACCGGCGCGGCCTACAACGATGTGTACAACGCGCTGGCCTCGTACTTCGGCGCCGGCCAACTGAACTACGGCGCGCCGATCGCCTACCGCTGGCGCTGTACCGCCTGCGGCCCGCGCCAGATCTCCACCAACACCAAGTCCTACCGCATCCTGCTGGGCTTCGAGGGCGAGATCGGCAGCTGGGACTACAACGCCGGCCTGTCGCGTGCATCCAGCAAGTCCACCTCCACGTTGAACGGCGGTTACTACGACACCGCCAAGCTGCGCCAGGTGCTGGGCAGCGGCCTGCTCAACCCGTTCCTGCTGCCGGGCCAGTCCCAGTCGGCCGAGGCCATGGCCGCGCTGGCCGATGCTTCGGCTGACGGCACCGAGCTGTACGGCGGCGAATCGATCATGACCAGCCTCGACGCCAGCGTCTCCGGCGGCCTGGGCTTCAGCCTGCCGGGCGGCGAAGTGCAGCTGGCCACCGGCATCGACCTGCGGCGCGAGGAATACAAGTTTGGCGGCAACGTCGCCGGCGAAGGCACGGTGGACGATCCCTTCGATGGCATCTACCTGGCGCCGTTCGACAACGGCAACATCCTGCGCAACGTCAGCCGCGATACCAAGGCGGTCTACGCCGAGCTCTACCTGCCAGTGCTGGACACGCTGGACCTGACCCTGGCCGAGCGCTACGACCATTACGAAGGCTTCGGCGGCACCGCCAATCCCAAGATCTCCTTCAAGTGGCAGCCGATCGATGCGCTGGCGTTCCGCGGTGCCTACAGCACCGGTTTCAAGGTGCCCACCTTCAACCAGCTGTTCTATGGCGAATCCGAGAGCCCGTACACCGGGCTTGACCTGGCCGATCCCGCGACCTGTCCCGGCGGCGTGGCCAACCCCGGCGTGGCCGGCTGCCAAGCCATCCAGCCCAACCTGCTCACCGGTGGCAAGCAGGATCTGGATCCGGAAGAATCCCGCCAGAAGAGCCTGGGCGTGGTCATCGCTCCGGTGGACTGGTTCAACATGAGCGTGGACTGGTGGGAGATCAAGCGCGAGAAGACCATCCGCGCCGGCGTGGACATCGACACCCTGGTGGCCAACTACGACACCTTCGCGTCCAACTTCATCCGCGACGATGCGGGCAACATCACCGCCATCGACCAGCGCTACATCAATTCCGGCGGCAGCCTGATGCGCGGCATCGAGACCGACATCAACGTGGCCTTCGACGACGTGCTCGGCGGCGATTGGCGCGTGCACCTCAACGGCAGCTACCTGGACACCTACCAGACCAAGGACCTGGACACGCTGCCGTACACCGATAACCTGGTCGGCGACTACGTGCGCTACTACAGCCTGCCGATCCGCTGGAAGCACACCCTGAGCCTGAGCTACCTGCGCGGCGACTGGTCGCACACGCTGACCCAGATCTACCGCGCCGGCTACAAGGACGAGGAGCCTATCAGCGTGCGCAACGGTACCTATATCCCGTCCAACTGGGATCCGGATGTGGACAGCGACACCACCTACAACTACAGCCTGACCTATCGCGGGTTCGACAAGCTGCGTGTGACCTTCGGAGTCAAGAATGTGTTCGACAGCGATCCGCCGTTCACCGCGCACATGAACGACTACGCCGCCGGCGCAGGCTGGGAGCCCCGCGTGGCCGATCCACGCGGCCGCGCTTACACGCTGGAACTGAGCTACAAGTTCCTGTGATGCGATCGCCCATCGTGTCGCGCGCCTGCGGCACGATGGGGGCCTGAACCCACGCACGGTTGTCCCGCATGCCCGCACCACGCCATCGCCGCCTGTCCTTCGCACGCCGCGCCTGGCCGGCGCTGTGTGCCGCGCTGTGGCTGGCCGGCCCGGTCACTGCGTCGGCGCTCGAATCCAGGCAGGACACCAAGGCGTTCGACGCGCTGTTCGACCAGGCCATGGCGCGTTACAAGCTGCCGGGGCTGGCGGTGGGCGTGGTCCAGGACGGCCAGGTGGTGTACTTGCGCACCGGCGGCGAAACCCGCGCTGGCAGCGGCGAGCCGATCAACGCCGACACGCTGTTCAAGATCGCCTCCAACAGCAAGGCCATGACCACCGGCGTGCTGGCGCGCCTGGTCGACCAGGGCAAGCTCAAATGGGACGACCCGGTCATCCAGTACCTGCCGGATTTCCGCATGTACGACCCCTGGGTGACCGACAACATCCAGGTGCGCGACCTGCTCATCCACAACAGCGGGCTGGGCCTGGGTGCAGGCGATCTGATGCTGTGGCCTGAGCCCAACGACTTCACCCGTGCCGACATCATCGCCGGGCTGGCGCATCTCAAGCCCACGCATAGTTTTCGCGCGCACTACGCCTACGACAACCTGATGTACGTGGTCGCCGGCGAGGTGGCGGCCAAGGCCGGCGGCAAGCCTTACGACCAGCTGGTGCGCGAGGAGCTGTTCCAGCCCCTGGGCATGACACGCTGCCAGGTCGGTGCCTTCGACCGAGACGCGGTCGGCAATATCGCCCAGCCGCACATGCAGCAGGACGGCCACAACGTGGTGGTGCGGCAGGACGCGGCGCAGGTGCCCGACAATCCGTCGATGTCCGCAGGTGGCATCCGCTGCAGCGTGCGCGACATGACCACCTGGATGCACATGTGGCTGGACCAGGGCGCCGAGCATCCGTGGATTTCGGACGAACAGCGCAAGGCCCTGTGGACGCTGCACACGCCGATGCCGATCTCCAGACAGATGCGTGACTGGGACGGCACGCACCTGTACGGCTATGGGTATGCCTGGCGCCTATCGGACGTGGATGGTCAATGGCGCGTGGCGCATACCGGGACGCTGATGGGCATGTATTCGTCGGTAACGTTGCTGCCCGAACTGCATGCCGGCTTCGTGGTGCTGATCAACGGCGAAGGCGAGGCCGCCCGTACCATACTCACCGAAGCGCTGACCAAGCACTACACCCAGCCAGGCAAACAGCTGGACGTGGCGCACTACGCCGGAATGCTGGAGGCGGCCAGGACGCAGGCCAACGCCGCCGCCTCCGATCCGGTGCCCGATACAAGCGCGCGCACGTTGGTCGGCGCGAGCGAAGCCAAGGCCTGGCAAGGTGTCTACACCGATGCGTGGTTCGGCCAGGTCAGCGTATGTCCAGCCGGCGATCGGGTCGAATTTCGCGCCACCAAGTCGCCGCGCATGCACGGCGCGGTGATGCGCGCAGGCCAGCGCCTGCTGGTGGACTGGGACGATGCCAGTGTCGATGCAGAACCCTGGCTCAGCTTCGCCGGGCAGGGCAGTACGGCCACGCTGACCCTGGCGGCGATCGACCCCGATGCCGATTTCAGCTACGACTACCGCGACCTGCACTTCAAGCGCAGCGGCGCGTGTCCGGCGCACTGAGCGGTGCGCGCTTTGTCTTTCGATCCATGCAATGCGAGTTTTCGATGACCATGATCCGTGTCGCTCCACCGTTCCGCCCACGCCAGCGTCTGGCCCTGCTCGGCATGTTGCTGGCCGCGCTGGCGATGAGCGGCTGTGCCAACCTGCCGGCCAAGAATCCGATGGCGCAGTGGGTCAAGTCGCCCAACCAGAACAAGCGCGGGCCGGTGCTGGTGGTGATCCATTACACCGACCAGGATTCGGTCGAGCAGAGCCTCAAGACCCTGCGCAGCGCCAACAGCAAGGGCAAGGTCAGCTCGCATTATCTGATCGGCGCCGATGGCAAGCGCTACCAGCTGGTCAGTGACGATCGCCGCGCCTGGCATGCCGGCGCCGGCCGCTGGGGCACGATCACCGACGTCAACTCGGCGTCGATCGGGATCGAACTGGACAACAACGGCCATTCGCCGTTCGCGCAGGCGCAGATCGACAGCCTGATCCTGCTGCTGGACGACCTGTGCAAGCGCCACCACATCCCGCGCACGGCGATCATCGGCCATGAAGACCTGGCGCCGGGCCGCAAGATCGATCCGGGTCCGCTGTTCCCCTGGAAGCAGCTGGCCGATGCCGGCTTCGGTCGCTGGCCGCGCGTCGATGCACCACCTGCGCCAGCCGACTTCGATCCGTGGCTGGCCCTGGCCACGCTGGGGTATCCACTGACCAATCGTGGCGATGCGGTGCAGTCGTTCCACCATCATTTCCGCGGGATCGAAGGCAAGGAACTCGATGCCGAAGACCTGCGCATCCTGCACGACCTGACCTTGCCGCCGCCGCCCACCGACCCGGGCGAGGATGGCATGTGAGACCACGCATGGCCGCCACCGGCCTTGCGTGTGTGTTGCTGGCGATGCCGGGGGCTGCGCCCGTGCGTGCGCAGACGCCGGTCACTGTTTCAAGCGCCACGACCGCGGCGCAAGCCGACCTGGTCGACATCGCCACGCTGGCGCCGGAGGTGCAGCGCGACATCCGTTATGCGGGCGCGCACAACTTCACCGGCGCGCCGGTGGAAGGCTACGAAGCGCCCCGGTGCCTGCTGCTGGCGCCGGTGGCCCGTGCGTTGGCCCAGGTGCAGGCCGACCTGCGCGCGCAGGGGCTGGGCCTGAAGGTCTTCGACTGTTACCGCCCGGTGCGCGCGGTCCGGGCGTTCGTGCGCTGGGCCGGGGACCTGTCCGACCAGCGCATGAAGGCCGAGTTCTATCCGTCGCTGGAAAAGGCCAGGATCATCCCCGAGGGCTACGTCGCCGAGGTCTCCGGCCACAGCCGCGGTGCCACGCTGGACCTGACGCTGACACGCTGTACAAGGGGCCCGTGCCGGGATCTGGACATGGGCACGCCTTTCGATTTCTTCGATCACCGCGCCAACACCGCCCATGCCGGCCTCACCGCAGCGCAGCGCGACAACCGCGCGCGGCTGGTCGCCGCGATGCGGCGGCGCGGCTTTGCCAACTATCCGATGGAATGGTGGCACTACACCTTCCAGCCCGAGCCCACGCCCACCCTGGCCTACGACGTGCCGATCCAGTGACCGGCCACGGCAAGACACGGACCGCCGATGTGGCGGTGATCGGGTGCGGGATCGTCGGGCTGTCGATCGCCTGGCAGCTGCGCCAGCGCGGCCTGTCGTGCGTGCTGATCGATGCCAGGGGCCCGGCCGGGCAGGCGTCCTTCGGCAACGCCGGTGCGATCTCGATCGGCAACGTGCTGCCGCAGTCCACGCCCGGCATCACGATGAAAGCGCTGAAGATGCTGGTCGATCCGACGGGGCCTTTCAGCCTGGACTGGGCGGCCGGTCCCACCTGGCTGCGCTGGTTGCTGCAGTTCGTGCATGAGGGCCGCGCTTCGAACATGGCGCCGGTGGTCGATGCGATCAGCACCCTCAATGCCCATGCACGCGTGCCATGGCTGCAGCTGGCCGATGCGATCGGCGCGCAGTCACTGATCGGCCATACCGGCTACCTGCACGTCTACAGCGATCCGGCCACCTATGCCGGCGCGGACTGGGCGCGTGCGCTGATGCGCGAGCGCAAGGTGGCCTTCGATGAACTGGACGCGCACCAGGTCCGCGCGCTGGAGCCTCGGCTGGGGGAGGGGTTTGCGCACGGCATCTTCCAGCGCGATTCGCTTTCGCTGAGGGATCCGGCCGCGTTCTGCGGGCGCCTGTTCGATCATCTGGTGGCGGCCGGCGCGCAGCCGTTGATCGCCCAGGTCCAAGGCCTGGCGCGCGAGGGCAGTGCCTATCGCGTGGACACCTCGCACGGCCCGTTGCATGCCGGCCGCGTGGTGGTGGCCGCAGGTGCGTGGAGCAACGCCCTGCTGGCGCCGTTTGGCGCCAAACTGCCGGTGATCCCGGCGCGCGGCTACCACCTGATGTATCCGCAACAGCCCGACGTGGTCTATCGACCCACCTTGTGGGTCGAGCGCTACATGGTGGTGTCGCCCATGCAGGCCGGCCTGCGCATGACCAGCATCAAGGAACTCACCGCGCTGGAACGGCCGCCGCGCTTCGAGCTGATCCAGCGCCTGGACGGCGACACGCGCCGGCTCTTCCCCACCCTGAAAGGCGCCGCGCAGGGGCGCTGGTCGGGCGATCGGCCGTGCACGCCGGACTCGCTGCCGCTGATCGGCCAGTTGCCCGACGAACAGATCTGGGTGGCCACCGGCCACGGCCATCTGGGCCTGACCCAGGGGCCGGTGACCGGCATGCTGGTTGCCCAGGCGATGTGCGGTGAAGCCACCACGATCGACCTGGCGCCGTACCGCATCTCCCGCTTCGGCGACGCGCTGCCGCGTGCGGCCTGATGTCGTGTTTGTCACCCCGCACGCGCCCGGGCGTGCGGCCTCCTTCCGCGCTACAGCCCGTACCATGACCGCGCCATGCCGACCTCATCTCCTGCCCTGATCCAGAACGACATCGTCCTGTTCGGCCTGATCGCCGCCACCCTGGCGTTCGTGTTCTGGACCGCTTCGCTCAAGGGCGCGTGGCAGAAGTTCTATGGCGTGGTGCCACCGCTGCTGCTGTGCTACTTCATCCCCGGCATCTTCAACTCGGTCGGCCTGATCGACGGCGCCGGCAGCCAGCTCTACAACCCGATCGCCAGTCGCGTGCTGCTGCCCGCGGCGCTGGTGCTACTGACCTTGATCATCGATCTCAAGGCCGTGGTCGGCCTGGGCTGGAAGCTGCTGGCGATGTACTTCGGTTCTTCGCTGAGCATCATGCTGGGCGCCTTCGTCGCGTTCTGGGTGATGGGCCAGCTGCATCCAGCCACCGTCGCCGGCGATACCTGGGGCGGCATGGCCGCGCTGGCCGGCAGCTGGATCGGCGGTGGCGCCAACATGGTCGCGATGAAGGAGATCTTCCAGGTCAACGAGACCACCTTCGGCCAGTTCGTGGTGCTGGACGTGGGCGTGGGCTATGTGTGGATGGCGATCCTGATCTTCCTGGCCGGGCGCGCCAAGGCGATCGACGCGCGCTCGGGTGCCGACACCCGCGCCCTGGAGGCCCTGCAGCAGCGCCTGGCCGACTACAACGCGCAGCACGCGCGCATTCCCACCCTGGCCGACTACATGCTGATCATCGGCGTGGCCTTCGGCGTCGTGGGCCTGGCCCACGCCGTGGCGCCGCCGCTGGCGGCGTGGTTCGCGCCGTTCCCGTGGGCGCACCAGGTCAGCCTGGATGCGCCGTATGTGTGGGTGGTGCTGCTGTCCACCGTGGCCGGCATCGGCCTGAGCTTCACCCGCGCGCGCACGCTCGACGGCGTCGGTGCGTCCAAGATCGGCACGCTGCTGCTCTACGTGCTGATCGCCTGCATCGGCATGCAGATGGATATTGCCGCGCTGCTGGACCGGCCGTGGCTGTTCGCGCTCGGGATCCTCTGGATCCTGGTCCACATCGTGCTGCTGTGGTCCTTAAGCAAGCTGCTGAAGGTGCCGTTCTTCTATTTCGCGATCGGGTCGCAGA
>JBIIHJ010000404.1:0-3393 GCA_044235875.1 Pseudoxanthomonas sp. | reverse complement strand
GCTACCTGATCTTCAACGAAGGCTATTCGGCCACCGCCGGCGAGGACTGGATGCGTCCTGCACTGTGCGCCGAGGCGTTGCGCCTGGGTCGCGTGCTGGCCGGCCTGATGCCGCGCGAGGCGGAGGTGTTCGGCCTGCTGGCATTGATGGAACTGCAGGCCTCGCGCATCGCCGCGCGCACCGCGCCCGACGGCAGCCCGGTGTTGCTGGAAGCCCAGCAGCGCGCGTGCTGGGACCGGCTGCAGATTGGCCGCGGGTTGCAGGCGTTGGAGCGCGCCGTGCGACTGGGCGGCGCGGAGGAGCCGTATGCGCTGCAGGCGGCCATTGCCGCCTGCCATGCGCGCGCGCTGCGCAGCGAGGACACCGACTGGTCGCGCATCGCCGCGCTATACGCGGTGCTGGGGCAGGTCATGCCCTCACCGGTCGTGCAGCTCAACCGGGCGGTCGCGCTGGGTCGCGCAGCCGGCGCGCAGGCCGGCTTGGCGCTGGCCGATACGCTGCTCAACGAGCCGGCCCTGCGCGATTATCCCGCCTTGCCCGCGGTACGCGGCGACCTGCTGGAACGGCTGGGCCGACGCGAGGAAGCACGCGCCTGCTTCGAACAGGCCGCCGCCCTGACCCGCAACGCCCGCGAAGCTGCACAGATGCAGGCCCGCGCTGCGGCTTGCGCGGGCACCGCGCAGCCTTGAGTGGCCCTGACCAGCCAGCCCATGCCCGACCGCGGCCAAGGCGGCGCACTTCTGTTTAATCTTTAGTCCACCAGACCTGGGTGGCAGCATCGGACCCATGGCTAACAGAGAATGAGTCACTCGATGACATCAGGATGGATCTTCGAATTTTCGACAGTGTCCCTCTCTTTGTGATCAACAAGACCGAGAACCCAGTTGAATGGGCACTTTTCTCTATGAGCTCGATGACGCGCGCGAGCACTTTAAAAAATCTGATTAGCGAGTTGGCAGAAGACGGCTCGTACGACGAGGCGAACCTGAGCGTCGATCTCGGGCACGTCTATGCACAGCTGAATCGGGCGTGGCGTAGGCGACCGGTGGCAGGATCTATCGGATGCTCAATGGCACTCGTCAAAGGAGTTTCCCAATGACTTGGAACCGATCGCATAAATGACGTGTCGGCTGTCCGCTCCTGGCCGAGGCTGTGTGAAAGCACCCACGTCGATGCGCGTCAAAGGCACCACTGCCAGCGACCGACGCATCCGCCGATGGGGGCACGAGCATGTGCTGGAGACGATGCAGATGTAGCTCGACGCCCGGCCATAGGTGGCCGTGACGCGAGAGCAGACTGTGGAGCACGTGGCCGGCACGCTCAAGGCGTGGTTGGGCGCCACGCCACTGCCAACGAAGACGCTGCAGAAGTCAACCGAGATCAGCTTGGCGGTGCTGGCCTACAACATGAAGCGCATGATCCGGATCCGCGGCATTCCAGGCATGATGCAGGCAATTGCCGGATGAGAGCCTGAAAGCCTCGTCTTACTGGATCCGCCACGCCCGGATGAGCTGTCGCTGGAAGTCACGGCCGAAGAGTTTTCACACAGCCTCGGCCGGAAGCTGCCGTCAGACGGACCTGGCAGTCTCCGACCCTCGTTGGACGCCAGGTCTTGCGAGCATCCTCGACTAGGACCACTGGCAGAGGTGCAACAAGACCCCGCTGGGATCGTGCATGAAGGTGACCATGGCGCCGTAGGGTTGATGCTTCGGTGGCTGTACGCGTGCCTTCTTGAACTTGCCTTTGCCGATCACGGTCGATACATGTCGATACCATGCCATGGCATCCTCGACGGTCGCATGCAGCATGCAATTTTCAGCGATCTCTTGGCGGTAGTAGTCCTGGAGGTAAAAGTGCTGCCCCTCGGAAAGGCGTACCAATGCGAGTCCCTGCGAGACATCGCGTGTTTCCCAGCCCAAGCTGGCATAGAAATCCTTGCAGAGGTCGAAATCCACGCATGGGATGAATGGGCGAAGATCGGTGATGCTCAGCGTCATAAGAACCTCGATGTAGGCTGCCAGCCCAGCATGGCGGCTGGACACCTCCGTGCACAATATCCAGCCTCAGCTTGTCGGACAGAAAGCCCAACTTGTCCGCTTGGAGATGATCAGGACATCCGATGAGCGATTCCAGCGCCCAGGTCGATCCACGTATGCAACGCACCCGCATTGCCCTGCAGGGCGCTCTGATGACGTTGATGATGAAGCGCCGCTACTCGGAGATCCGGGTGGAGGATTTGCTGCGCGCTTCCGGTGTGGGCCGATCCACCTTCTACGAAAATTTCCATGGCAAGGACGAACTACTCGTCTCCTGCATGGAGCAGATGACCCGCACCCTCTCCAGTCTGCCCTTTGAAGACAGCAGCCTAGCTTCAACGACGGCGCTGTTGGAGCATCTATGGTCTGTGCGTGGACAGATTCGTAGCCTGCTTCAGGGAGCTCCATTGAGGAAGTTACGGCAGGACCTTGTCGCCAAAGTGGAACTACGCCTGCAGCGCCAGGCAGGGCCTGTCGCCATCCCGGCGCGACTGGCCGCGTGCGCGCTGGCTGACGTGGTGCTGTCGCCCGTGCTCGCTTGGCTTTCTGGAGAAGCTTGGTGCAGCGCGATCGACCTGGCGAACGGTATCCAGCGCGCATCACGGGCCACGCTCGATGGCATCTGCCGTGACACAAGAGGCCAGGCTCTACCAACTACCGAATAACGTTTTGGTGGTAAGGGCTATTTCTCGGCTTGGCTTCGGGATCAAACGTCTCCCGTCGGGCCGATAGCGGCCAACACGCAAGGTGCCTTGGCGCCGCTCATGGATCGCGTGCCAAGCACGGAGCCGCGGGCATGAAGGGACGGCCTGTGGCCATTGCCGTGCCCGTGAGCTCGAACGCAGCGTCACGGGGAGCGATGTTGTCCTGCGCCGCCGGGTCCCTCAGGCTATGCCGTCCTGCCGGGCGTAATGCGCGGCAGCCTTCGATTTAAGGAGTCGCCGTGATCCCGTTCCACCGTATTGTCCTGCTGTCGCTGCTGGTCGCATCCTGCGCCACGCTTGCGCCCTCGGCGCGCGCGTCAGCACCGCCGCAGGCCGCGTCGGCGCCCATGCCGGTGATCGTGGACAGCGATTTCGGTGGGGATATCGATGATGCTTTCGCTATGGCGCTGCTGCTGTCCTCGCCGCGCTTCAGGCCGCTGCTGATCAGCGCCAGCTCCGGCGATGCGGTGCTGCGTGGCCAGCTGCTGAAGCAGTTCCTGGCCCGCACCGGCCATGCCGGCATCCCACTGGTGGTCGGCCCGTCCACGCCCGACAGAAGCGGGATGTCGCAGGCCGACTGGCTGGTGCCTGCCGCCACCGCGGACGCGCCGCTGCCTGAGGCGGTCCCGGCGATCATCGCCACGCTCAAGGCC
>JBIIHJ010000403.1:0-3398 GCA_044235875.1 Pseudoxanthomonas sp. | reverse complement strand
CTCTGTGCCCGGGCCGTTGGATTCGACTACCAGCACATCGTTGTTGGGCAGCACGTAGAGCTGGCGCGGATGCTTGAGGTCGCTGGCGATCTTCTCGATCTTCAGGCCCGCGGCGACCTTGGGCGCCTGGCCTTGCTTCCAGCCCACGCCATCGGGCACCTGCATCGGCGGCACCAGGAAATGCCTGGCCTGGGGCAGTGCGGGGGCGCCGCCGGACTGCTGGGCAGGTTCCAGCGAGGCCTTGCCGCTGCACGCGGCCAGCACGGTGACGCAGGCCAGGGCCAGGCCGCTGCGGATGATGGACTTAGCCATTGACGTAGTTCCTCGAAAGCGAATGTCGGATCGCCATCACGACGTGGCCGATGGACAGCAGCAGGACGGTGACCGCCGACAGCCACACCCCGTCGGGCATCACCGCATAGGCATCGCGGCTGTGGACGAAGGCATTGAAGATGGCCGCGACGATGGCCAGCAGGTTGAGCCAGAAGTCCAGCCGGTCCGCGCCGATGGAAGTGCGCCGCGCGGTGATCCACACCTGCGCCAGATTGACCAGGCGCGGGATCACCGCAAACAGCAGGCCGATGGCGATCAGCCAGGCGGCGCCCTTCATCCACAGCATCACCGTGGTGCGGGCGTAGACGATGTCGAAGATCAGCGCGGCGACGAAGAATCCATACGGAATCGGATTGAGCAGGCCGTAGATGGCATTGGCCACCACGGAACGGCGCGGTGCGGCACGGGAATTCATGGGCATGTCTCGATGAGGATGAGCGGGGAGGTCGAGGGCATAGGTGGCGAAGATGGGGTGCGCCCGGCGCGTCGGCCCGATGCCGCACTCTCACCCTGTTGATGTCTATGACGTGTCGTGATCGAGTGATGCCTGCTCGCCGGCCATGGTTTGCGATGCGGTGTGCGAGTTGCCGCGCTTTCTTGCGCCCCAGCTTGCGCGGCTGCCTTTCGGACGGATCGAAGGGAAAGCCCCAGCGGAGCAAGCTCCGCGCTACAGGCAGCGGGCGCGGTGCACCTGTAGAGCCGAGCTTGCTCGGCTGCTTTCCGCGCAGGTCACCGGGAAAGCCCCAGCGGAGCAAGCTCCGCGCTACAGGCAGCGGACGCGGTACACCTGTAGAGCCGAGCTTGCTCGGCTGCTTTCCGCGCAGTTCACCGGGAAAGCCCCAGCGGAGCAAGCTCCGCTTTACAGGCAGCGGACGCGGTGCACCTGTGGAGCCGAGCTTGCTCGGCTGCCTTCCGCGCAGGTCACCGGGAAAGCCCCGGCGCAGCAAGCTCCGCGCTACAGGCCAGGTGTTGCGCGCCCATTTCCTGCGGTCAACGAAAAAGCCGCCCATCGGGCGGCCTCTGTCGTCGCTGAAGCTGCGCTCGGCTCAGCCGCCGCGGACCTGCCTGACGATCTGTGCGGCGCGCTTGGCGGTGTCGCGCACCGAGGTCCAGTCGCCGGCCTGGATCCAGTCCTTGGGCACCATCCACGAACCGCCGATGCAGACTACGTTGGGCTGGGACAGGTATTCGGCCGCGGTGGCCTCGGTGATGCCGCCGGTGGGGCACAGCTTGAGCTGCGGCACCGGGCCATGCAGGCCCTTGATCATCTGCAGGCCGCCCACGGCGGTGGCCGGGAACAGCTTGCACACGTGGAAGCCCAGGTTGAGCAGGGTCAGCAGTTCGGTCGGCGAAGCCGCGCCCGGGATCACCGGGATCGGCGCGGCCGCCAGGGCCTGGGCCATGTGTGCCGGGGTGCCCGGGGTGACGATGAAGTCCGCTCCGGCGCCCACGCACTGGCCGATCTGGTCGATGGTCAGCACGGTGCCGGCGCCGATCGCAAAGCCCGGCAGCTCTTTCTTCAGTGTGGCCAGCGCTTCCATCGCGATCGGCGTGCGCAGGGTCAGCTCGATCACCGGCAGGCCGCCTTCCAGCAGCGCGTTGGCCACCCCGCGGGCCTGGTCCAGGGTATCCACGGCCACCACGGGCAGGATGCCGGCGGATGACAGGAGGTCTTCGGTCTGCTGTTGGCGCTTGGAGATGATCATCGTGGCGTGTCCTGTGCTTGAAAGGGAGGCGGCGGGCGAGGCGCCGGTCAGGCGTCCTTGGCTTCGTGCGGCGCGGCGGCCGCTTCGGCGTCGTGGCCCAGTTCGTACTCGGCGTCCACTTCCCAGCCATGTTCGGGCGAGGGCGGGCCGCAGGAAATCGACAGTGCGCCCTGGTCGGCCGGGCTTACGACCGCGCGGCTGAAGGCGAACAGGTTGCGGCCCAGGTCATGCGAGGGCCTGGCGGTATCGGCGGCGAGCGTGCGCAGCTTCCATTCCTCGGGGTCGACCTGCGCCTGGAGGATGCCGGCCTCGGCATCGAGCAGAATCATGTCGCCCTCGCGCAGGCGCGCCAGCGGGCCGCCGGCGGCGGCTTCGGGCGTGATGTGGATGGCGGCCGGGATCTTGCCCGAGGCGCCGGACAGGCGGCCGTCGGTGACCAGCGCCACGCGCCGGCCCTGGTTCTGCAGCAGGCCCAGCAGCGGTGCCAGTGAGTGCAGCTCGGGCATGCCGTTGGCCTTCGGACCCTGGTAACGCACCACGGCCACGAAGTCCTGCGGCAGCACGCCAGCGGCATGCAGCTTGTTGAGGCTGCGCGGATCGTCCACGACCACCGCAGGGGCATGGACGCGGCGGAATTCGGGCTTGACCGCCGAGGTCTTGATCAGCGCGCGGCCCAGGTTGCCGCGCAGCAGGCGCAGACCGCCTTGCGGTTCGAAGGCGTTAGATACCGGGCGCACAACCTTGTCATCGGCGCTGACCGCGATGCCCGGCGCATAGGCCAGGCGGCCGTCGCTGATCCGCGGCTCGTCGCAGTAAGCGCGCATGCCGCCCGCCACGATCGTGGGGATGTCGTGCATCAGCCCGGCGTCGAGCAGTTCGCGGAAGACGAACTGGGTGCCGCCGGCCGCGGCAAACCGGTTCACGTCGGCCTCGCCGTTGGGATAGACGTGGGCCAGCAGCGGCACGGTCTGCGAGATCTCGTCGATGTCGTCCCAGGTCAGGATGATGCCGGCCGCGCGGGCGACGGCCACCCAGTGGATGGTGTGGTTGGTCGAGCCGCCGGTGGCCATCAGCGCGGAGATCGCATTGACGATGGCGCGTTCGTCGATCAGGTGGCCGATCGGTCGGTAGTCATCGCCCAGGGCGGTGATGTGCAGGGCGCGTTCGGCCGCGGCCCGGGTCAGTGCATCGCGCAGTGGCGTGTCCGGATTGACGAACGAGCTGCCCGGCAGCTGCAGGCCCATGGCCTCCAGCAGGGTCTGGTTGGAGTTGGCGGTGCCGTAGAAGGTACAGGTGCCGGCGCCGTGGTAGCTGGACGCCTCGGCTTCCAGCAGCTCCTCGCGGGTGGCTTCACCGGCG
>JBIIHJ010000103.1:0-11033 GCA_044235875.1 Pseudoxanthomonas sp. | reverse complement strand
CGCGACGCTTCCAGGCGGCATCGGCCTTGGCCCGCTTGCGCGCTGCCGCGGGCGCCTTGACCGCTTTGGCGGGCGGCGCCTGCCTGACCGGGGCGGAGGCACGCGCAGCCTTGGACGGCTTCTTCGTACCCTTGGCAGAAACGGCGGGCGCATCCACCAGATCATCGGCCTCCCGATCGGCCGCGAATTCGTCGTCGCGCTTGATCAGCAGCCACTGGCGCTGCTTGCCGCGCAGGTTGGTGCGCACCAGTTTCCAGGCGCCGCCCAGCTTTTCGCCCACGAGGATGAAGTCCAGCTTGCCCGCGGCAATGGCTTCCAGTGGTTCGCCTTCGCAGGTCCAGTGGCCGTGGTCGAACACATCCACATGGCCGGCGCCATAATGGCCATGCGGAATGTCGCCCTCGAAAGTGGCGTAATCCAGCGGGTGGTCTTCCACTTCCACTGCAAGGCGTTTCTCGCCCGGACGCAGCGAGGGCCCCTTCGGCACGGCCCAGCTCTTGAGCACGCCGTCAGCCTCCAGCCGGAAGTCGTAGTGGCGCGAGGAGGCGTGATGCAGCTGCACGACGAAGATCGGGCGATGACCGGCGCGGCTGCCCTGGCCGCCGCGCGGCTCGGGCGTCTGGGCAAAACGGCGCTTGCGGTCGTATTCGTGCAGCGACATGGCTCACCCAGCCTTGCGCAGCGAGGCTTTCTTCGCAGGGGGCTGGGGCGCGGTCTTCTTGGTGGCGGTTTTTTGCGCTGCCTTCTTGGGCGCGGCCTTCTTGGCCGGTTTCTTCGCCGGCGCTTTCTTGACCACCGCGTCGGTGGCCGATTTCTTGGCCGGCGTGCGCTTGTTCTCGCCCAGCGATTTCTGCAGCAGGGACATGAAGTCGACCACGTTGGTGGCATCACCCTCGCGCTCGTGCGCCGGTTCGTCCACCCTGGCCGTGGCGCCCTTGTCCTTGATGCGCTGGGTGATGATGCCCTGCAGGCGTTCGCGGAATTCGTCGTGGTATTCGTCCGGATTCCAGTCGCCGCGCATGGACTGGATCAGCTTGCGCGCCATGTCCATTTCCTTGGCGCTCACCCGGTAGTCGCCGGCGTTGCCTGCCGGCAGCTTGTAGTCGTCCGGCGCCACCAGCTCCTGCGGATAGCGCAACAGCATCAGCACCAGCGCGTCGCCCTGCGGCATCACCGCGCACAGGTACTGGCGGGTGCGGATGACCACCCGCGCGATGCCGACCTGGCCGGTGTCGCGCAGGGTCTCGCGCAGCAGCACGTAGCCCTTCTCGGCCTTCTTGCCTGGCACCAGGATGTAGGGCTTTTCGTAGAAGCGGATATCGATCTCGGATGCATCGACAAAGGTCTCCACCTCGACCGATTCATGGCTGTCCGGCGCGGCGGACTTGAGGTCCTCTTCCTCGACCACGACGTAGTTGCCCTTGTCGTATTCGAAGGCCTTGACGATGTCCTTCCACGGCACTTCCTCGCCGGTCTCGGCGTTGACGCGCTCGAAGCGGATCGGCGACTTGTCGCGCGAATCGAGCATGCGGAAATGCAGGTCCACCTTGCGCTCGCCCGACATCAGCGAGACCGGCACGTTGAGCAGGCCAAAGGTGAGGGTTCCGGTCCAGATGGGACGGGCCATGGCAGAGCCTTCGCACGGGCCGCGCGGGATGCGCCGCTTGAGGCCCACGAGTGTGCGAAGCGAGCACGTTGACGTGCCGTGACGGGCCCAAGGCTCGCCGCCGGCGTTTACTGCGCCTCGGGCAGCGTGTAATCCAGGTCGTAGTAGTGCTTGCCGCCCTCGATGCGGATGCCGAGCTTGCCGGCGATGCCGGCCAGCGCGCCGGTGCCGGAGTCGGGTGAGATCAGCACCTCCAGCTGCTGGGTATCGCCGTGCATCACCCCGCGGTGGACCAGCACGAAGGTGCCGGCCTTGCCGTCAAGCGTGCCGGTCACGCGTTCGACGGCCACATACGCCGCCGAGGTCGGCACCGACGAACGCGCGGCCAGCATTTCGCCGCTCCCGGTGCCCACCAGATCGCCGCTGAAGGTCTTGTCCAGCGACATGCGGCCCACATTGTTGCCGTCGTCGCCCGCAGGGCCGATCTCGCCCTGGGGCTGCATTTTCACTTCGAAGGTGCCGGTGGCGTGATGCATGGAGGACTCCTTGGGGGCGGCGCCGGCCTGTGCCGCCAAGCCCAGACAGGCGGCCAGCCACAGGACGACACGGGAAGCGGGGGGCAGAGGACGCATCGAGCGCGTTCGCAGGGGAAAGATGACGTCGCATCCTAGCGCACGACCCATGCCTTGCCGGCATGGCTGGACCGCGCTGAAACCCCACAGCCGCGGGCAGTGCGCGTTCACCGGGCCGGGCGTAGCATCGGCGCCCTCCTCCTAACGACGGGGAACCGCCATGAAACTGACGCATTTCACTGCCGCCGCGCTGCTGGCGCTGGCCAGCCTGCCCGCCTGGGCCGCGTCCTCGCGCGTGACCGATCCCAACCTGCCGCGCGAGCTGCCGGCGCAGGGACCGGTCTCGGTCTCGTGGACCGACCCGGCCCAGTTCAGCGACATCCGCAGCAGTCCCAACCGCTGGGAGGCCGAGCGCGGCACCTGGGTCCGCGACCTGGCCGCCTACCTGCGCAAGGAAGCCGAGAAAGACCTCAAGCCTGGCCAGACCCTGGACGTACGTTTCACCGATATCCACCGCGCCGGCGAATACGAGCCATGGCACGGGGCGTCCGCGGACCACATCCGGATCATGAAGGACATCTATCCGCCGCGACTGACCTTCGACTTCACCTTGCGTGATGCCGATGGCCGGGTGGTTGACCAGGGCCAGCGCAAGCTCGTCGACATGAGCTACCTGATGGGCGCGCGCCCGGTGGACAGCGACCCGCTGCGCTTCGAGAAGCGGATGATCGACCAGTGGAGCAACCGCGAGCTGGACAAGCCGCGCGCGCTCAGCAGCACGCCGTAAGCAAGGCCTCCACAGGACGCGTCCAAGGCGTTGAACCGCGCCCGGTGCGCCCCGATCTTGTCTGCATCTTCTCCTTCCGCCAGGACGCCGCCATGAGCCAGTTCGACCTCACGCCCCCCGACGTTGCCCAGCGCGCCGAGCTGATCGCCGGCCTGAGCCACGAAGAGCGGCACGTGCTGCTGCAACACGGCACCGAGGCGCCGTTCTGCGGTGCGTTCCTGGACAACAAGCTGGAGGGCGTCTACACCTGCCGCCTGTGTGGGCTGCCGCTGTTTGCCTCCAGCGCCAAGTTCGAATCCGGCACCGGCTGGCCGAGCTTCTTCAAGCCAGTCGATCCGGCCCACGTCAAGACGATCCGTGACAGCAGCTACGGCATGATCCGCACCGAGATCACCTGCGCCCGCTGCGACAGCCATCTGGGCCATGTATTCCCTGACGGCCCGCCGCCGACCTACGAGCGCCACTGCCTCAACTCGGTCTCGCTGGCCTTTACCGAAGCCGGCCAGGCCCTGCCCGATCCGCTGGGCCGCGGCGGTGCCGAAGCGCAGGTTGCCCGGGCGGCATGAGGGTACGGACCGCGCTCAGCGCGGCCCGAAATCCCGGCTGGTGAGCCGCCCGTCGCCGTCCTTGTCGTAGCTGGGCAGCTTCTGGCTGGCGAAGATGACGAACTCCTCGGCGCTGATCATGTTGTCGTAGTTCTGGTCCATCGCCGCCAGCTGTGCACGCGCCGTGCCGTCGCGGCCAATGCCCCCGGTATTGGGATCGATGGAGGCGCGCAGTTCGTCGAGGGTGACGTAGCCGTCGTGATCGGTATCCAGCGCGGCGAAGGAGGCACGGGCGCCGGCTTCGTACTCGTCGGCGTCCACCTCGCCATCGCGGTCCACATCCAGCTGCTGGAAGCGCGCCTGCGACACCTGGGCCACCGTCACGCCGGCCGGCAGCGACAGCAACATGCCTGCAACGAGGGAAAAGCGCGTCTTGCGCATGTCGCCGAACCTGGCAGATGGGCCGAGGGCGCGAGCATGCCACGCCTTGCCATCTCTGGCGCTTTTTTCGCTCCGCGCGCGCGGACGGGAGGATCAGTTTGCGGCTGGGCCGGCGGCCTGCCGCATCTCGTCTAGGGTGACGGTGCCATCCCGGTTGGCGTCGGTACGCTTGAACAGCGCCTCGGCCGTCGCCAGATGCTCGTCGGCATCGACCTTGCCGTCACCATTCTTGTCCATTGCCGTGATCGCCTGGCGGACCTGCGTGTCGCTGGCCGGTTCTTCCATCGCCTTGCGGGCGATGCGCATCTCCTCGACGCTGATGCTGCCGTCCAGATCGGCGTCGAGCTGCTTGAACATCGCCTTGGCCGCGGCGGCATGCTCCTCGGCGCTGACGCGTCCATCGTGATTGGTATCCATGCTCTGGAACCGGTCCTGGATGCTTTCAGCGGCAAAAGCGCCCATCGGACAGATCAAGGCGATGGCCGCGGCCAGCAGGCGGGTATGTCGCATCGTGTTCTCCCGCGGCAGGATGCCGCTGCAAGGGCGCACCGTGGGCGCAGCGCGGTTAGCCGACGGTAAAAACTTCGCAGTGATGGCGTAAAGCGCCCGGCGCCATCGGCGCGGACGCAGCGCATCCGCGATCCCTGCGCGATACTCCTCTCCGGGCTCAATGGACGGCGTGCGATGGCAGTGTATGTGGACGATGCGGTGATCGCCTGGCGCGGCCAGCGCTGGGCGCACCTGATGGCCGATACCCTGGATGAACTGCATGCGTTCGCTGCGCGTCTGGGCCTGCCGCGACGCGCGTTCCAGGACAAGACCAGTGGTGCCCATTACGACGTCACCACCGAGATGCGCGCGCATGCGCTGCTGCTGGGCGCGGTGTCCATCTCGCGGCATCGCGACCGGGCCCAGGTACGCGCGGTGATCGCGGTGGCCAAGGCCCAGGGACGCGGACTGGCGCCCTGAGCCGCACGCATCCGCGGCCCCGCGATCAGGCCGCTTCGCTGGCCGGACGCAATTCGAATTCCAGCAACTGGGCCAGTGCGCGCATGCCGTCGTCGTCGCGGCGCAGCGCCATCCAGCCGCCGTAGCCTTCCGAATCGGCATTCCAGCACCACAGCGTGTAGCCGTACTCGCGCAGCTTCTCGTGGGCCACCGACAGCAGGCTGGGCACGTCGTGGCCTTCCATGAATTCATCGTCGTCGCGGTCGCCGCCCCAGGCCACGGTGAGGCCATAGCGCGCGGCCAGCTCGTCGATGACCTCGACCAACCCGGCAGTGTCGTCAGGCATGACGAAAAAGCCCGCCGTCCAGTCGACGATGTCGCGCAGCAACCAGGGCAGCGGCGCGTCCTCGCCCGCCGCCAGGCGCTCGCGCAGCAGGTCGAACTGGCGCAGCGCGGTGTCTTCATCGCCAGGGTTGATCAGCAGCAGCAGGTTCCAGGCCAACGACTCGAGGCTGTCGGCTTCCTCGGGATCGAACGGGTCGAGGTCGTCGTCGTAATCATCGGTGTTATCGGACATGGACATGGCAGGACGCGCGGGCGCAGCAGAAAGAGGCGCAAAGCATGGCGCGCGGCCGCGTGCTTTGAAAGCACCACGCGCGCAAATCGTGAAAACCGCGTGATGCATCCATGCTTCCGCTTCGGGCGTAAGAGGGTCGATGGCGCCGCAGAGGCGATGCCGGATGACGTCCCCCGCACTCAATGCAACACCCTGAAGGAGTTCCACATGAAGATCACCAAGCTCGCACTGTCGCTCGCGCTGGGCCTGTCCGCCGTTGTCGGCGCCAATGCCGCCATGGCCCAGGTCACGCAGAAAGCCCCGATGACCGACCACGGCATGTCCAAGCACGAGAACCCGATGGTCGGCGGCGCGCCCATGTATGCCAGCAAGGACATCATCGACAACGCCGTGCAGTCCAAGGACCACACCACTCTGGTGGCGGCGGTCAAGGCCGCCGGGCTGGTCGAAACCCTGAAGGGCCCGGGCCCGTTCACGGTGTTTGCGCCGACCAATGCCGCGTTCGCCAAGCTTCCGGCCGGCACGGTTGACAAGCTGTTGCAGCCCTCGATGAAGGCTGACCTGACCAAGGTGCTGACCTACCACGTGGTCGCGGGCAAGGTCGATTCGACCGCGCTGGCCGCCAGGATCAAGGCCGGCGGCGGTAAGGCCATGCTCAAGACTGTGCAGGGTGAAGACCTGACCGCCAGCATGCAGGGCAAGGACCTCGTGCTGACCGATGCCAAGGGCGGTACGGCCAAGGTCACCACCGCCGATGTGCTGCAGTCCAACGGCGTGATCCACGTGATCGACACGGTCCTGATGCCGTAAGCATGGCCCTGGCCGCTTGACGGCCCGCCACGTGCAACCCGACAGGCAGCCGATGTGGCTGCCTGTTTTGCTTGGTGGACGCAGGTCCTGGACGCAGGCCGGGATGCATCGCGGCGATGCGACCCTTATCCTGTGCGCCCTCGTATTCCCAGCAGATCCGCCACGATGAGCGATACCCCTCCCGACCGCCTGGCCGTCGATCCCGGCAGCCGTTTCCATGATGCCAGCGCCCTGGACCGCGGCGTGGGCGTGCGCTTCAACGGCACCGAGCGCGACAACGTCGAGGAATACAGCGTCTCCGAAGGCTGGATCCGCGTGCAGGTCGGCAAGTCCCTGGACCGTCGTGGCCAGCCGATGACGATGAAGATCAAAGGCAAGGTCGAGCCCTACTTCAAGACCGACGCAGCCTGAGACCGGGCCGTGGACGCTACTTCGGCAGCGCAGGCCTGATCGGGCAAGCGTTGGCGCGCGGCGGAAGCAACGCGTTCAGCAAAGCCCGATGACCGCATGGAAGCCGCCATGGCGGCTTCCACGAACACACGCCGCGCCGGCTCAGCGCTGGCGCGTCTCCAACAAGTCCAGATTGCGCACCAGCTTGCGCGAGACCTCGTCGGAGATCTTGCGTTCGCGGGCCAGGCGGAACAGTTCAGCGCGTTCGGCGCGGATGCCGGCCAGGCGCATCTGGCGCTCGACCTGTTCGATCCGGCGCGCCTGTTCGGGCGCGATGTCGGCCTCGCCGCCGAGGCGATCGACGTGCCGTTGGTAGAGCTGGCTGACGCGCTCGGCGCAGGTGGTGAACAGCTCACCGTCCTCGACCAGGTCCGAGGTGGCGGCCAGCCGCTGGCGTTCGCCTTCCACCGCCACCAGCGCGGCGCGCGCAGCGGATTTGCGGGCCAGGTCCTCTTCGTGCTGCTCGTCCGATTCCTCGGGCACGTGCAGGTTCTTGAGCAGGCGCGGAAGCGCGATGGCCGCCACCATCAGCGAGACCATGATCACCGCCGCGGCCAGAAAGATCGCCAGGTCGCGCGCCGGGAAGGGCGTGCCGTCGGTCAGCGCCAGCGGCAGGGTCAGTACGCCGGCCAGGGTGATCGCGCCGCGCACGCCGGCCAGCGAAGTGGCCACGATGATCCGCCAGTTGGGGCTGGCCCGGGTTTCGCCGCGGGCGCGCGCCTTGAGGATGCTCCAGCGCAGCGACAGCCAGACCCAGATGAAGCGCAGCAGCATCAGGCCGAAGCTGATTGCGCCGACGTACACCGCCAGCCACCACGGATCCAGGTGCCCGGCCTCGTCCACGCTGCGCATCGCGTTGTCCAGGATGCCCGGCAGCTGCTCGCCCAGCAGGGTGAAGACGATGCCGTTGAGGGTGAACTGGACCATGTCCCAGACCGCCGTACGCTGGATGCGCACGCTGGCGCCGGCGCGGCCGGACAGTTCGACATAGCTCATGGTGATGCCCGCGGCGACCGCGGCCAGGATGCCCGAGGCATGCACCACCTCGGCCAGCACGTAGGCGGCGAAGGGGATCAGCAGGCTGACCAGGATCGACGAGCCGCCCTCCTCGCCGAAATGCCGCGCGATCCAGCGCTGCAGGATATTGACCGCGTAGGTCACGCCGATGCCGCAGGCAAAACCGGCCAGCGCTACCCAGATGAAGGTGACCGAGGCGTTGGCCAGCGAGAAGCTGCCGGTGAGCATCGCCGCCACGGCGAACTGGAAACAGACCAGGCCCGAGGCGTCGTTGAGCAGGGATTCGCCTTCCAGGATGTGCAGCAGACGCTTGGGAATGGGCGCGCGCGAGGCGATCGATGACACGGCCACCGGATCGGTCGGCGAGATGATCGCCGCCAGCGCGAAAGCCACCGGCAGCGGCATGGTCGGGATCATCCAGTGGATCAGGAAGCCGGCGCCGAGCACGGTGAACACCACCAGGCCCAGTGCCAGCTCCAGGATCACGCCCTTGTCGCGGACCAGGCCCTGTTTGGGAATGCGCCAGCCGTCGAGGAACAGCAGCGGCGGCAGGAACAGCAGGAAGAACAGCTCCGGATCCAGGTCCACGCCGCGGTTGAAGAAGGAGATGACCGCGCCCAGGCCGATCTGCACCAGCGGCAGCGGCAACGAGAACGGCAGGACGCGGACCAGGAAGCCGCTGGCGGCCACGGCCAGGAGCATGGCCAGGACGATTTCGATCGAATGCATTTTGTTAACGTAACAGACCGACACGTCACAGCGACGTGTCGTCAATGGTGGAATCGCGTCAGGTCTTGATCTTCCAGCCGGTGCGGAACATCGCCCACACCGCGATCAGGCACAGCAACAAAAAGCCCAGGATCGCCGCCAGGCTCACGCCCACGTCCACGTCGGCCCGCCCGAAGAAACTCCAGCGAAATCCGCTGATCAGGTAGACCACCGGATTGAACAGCGTGATCTTCTGCCACACCGGCGGCAGCATGTTGATGGAGTAGAACGCCCCGCCCAGGAAGGTCAGCGGCGTGACCACCATCAGCGGGATCACCTGCAGCTTCTGGAAATCGTCGGCCCACAGCCCGATGATGAAACCGAACAGCGAGAAGGTCAGCGCGGTCAGGAGCAGGAACGCGACCATCCACACCGGGTGCTGGATTTCATAGGGCACGAAGATCCGCGCAGTGACCAGGATCAACAGGCCCAGCATCAGCGACTTGCTCGCCGCCGCGCCAACATAGCCGAACACCACCTCGACAAACGACACCGGCGCCGAGAGCAGTTCGTAGATCGTGCCCGACCACTTGGGCATGTAAATGCCGAACGACGCGTTGGAGATGCTCTCGTTGAGCAGCGACAGCATGATCAGGCCGGGAATGATGAAGGCCCCGTACGAGACGCCTTCGACATCGCCCATGCGCGAGCCGATCGCCGCGCCGAACACCACGAAGTACAGCGAGGTCGACAGCACCGGCGAGGCGATCGACTGGGTGATGGTGCGGAAGGTGCGCGCCATCTCGAAGCGGTAGATCGCGGCGACCGCATGCCAGTTCAGGCCCAGGTTCATGCGCGCGCCTCCCGCACCAGGTTGACGAAGATGTCCTCCAGCGAGGACTGGCTCGAATGCAGGTCCTTGAAGTCGATGCCCTGTTCGCCCAGGCGCTTGAGCAGCGCGGCGATGCCGGTTTCCTCGGCCTGCACGTCGAAGGTGTAGACCAGCTGGGCGCCTTCCAGCTGCAGCTCCAGGTTCAGATCGGCCAGTTCGGACGGAATGGACTGCAGCGGCTGCTGCAGGGTCAGGGCCAGCTGCTTCTTGCCCAGCTTGGCCATCAGCGTGGTCTTGTCCTCCACCAGCACCAGCTTGCCGCCGGTGATCACGCCGATGCGGTCGGCCATTTCCTCGGCCTCCTCGATGTAATGGGTGGTCAGCACGACGGTGGTGCCGCGCTCGCGCAGGCCACGCACCAGGTTCCACATGTCATGGCGCAGTTCCACGTCCACGCCCGCGGTGGGCTCGTCCAGGAACAGCACCTTGGGCTCGTGCGCCAGTGCCTTGGCGATCAGCACGCGCCGCTTCATGCCGCCGGACAGCGCCATGATCTTCGAATCACGCTTGTCCCACAGCGACAGGTCGCGCAGCACGCGCTCCAGCAGCGCCGGATCGGCCGGCTTGCCGAACAGCCCACGCGAAAAGCGCACCGCCGCCCACACCGTCTCGAACGATTCGGTGGCCAGTTCCTGCGGCACCAGGCCGACCTGGCTGCGCGCGGCGCGGTAATCGCGCACGACATCGCATCCCTCGATGGTCACGCTGCCTTCGCCCGGGCGCACGATGCCGCACAGGATGCTGATCAGGGTGGTCTTGCCCGCGCCGTTGGGACCGAGCAGGGCGAAGATCTCGCCGCGCTGGATCTCCAGGTCCACGCCCTTGAGTGCCTGGAAGCCGGAGTTGTAGGTCTTGGTGAGGCCTTTGACGGAAATGGCCGGGGTCATGCGAATTCCTTTGGACAACAGGGGATCGGGCGCGCAACCGACATGGCAGCGGGGCACAGGGTGCAGCAACGGCGGTAGGGCCGCGTCACGATGCCGGCGCCAGGTGGCCGGACAGCACCTCGAGCACGCGAGCGCGGTCCACGTCCAGGCACACGCCGGCATTGGGCGGGCCCGCGGCCGGCCGGGTCATCCCGTCATCGTCCACCGCGACATGCAGCGGCTTGGGCGTGCAGACCGCCGCATCCAGCAGCCGGGCGACCGGCACCACGTCGAACAGGGTCGGCACCGTGCCCCACGGGCTGCGTGGCGCCCACAGGCCGTACAGCGCGCGCAGCGGAGCGGCGTAGACCGTGTCGGCCGCGAACAGGCGCGCCTGCAGCTCGGCCGGCAGCGCGACCTCGGTGGCATCCAGCGGCAGCAGTTCCACCGCCACGCCCGAGGCCAGCAGCGCACGCAACGCGGCCGGATCGCCGGCGGCATTAGTTTCCTTGCTGGGCGTGTCCTTGGTGGTGCCGGCGGTCGAGCCATAGCCCTTGTAGATCGAGCCGGACATCAGCACCACGCGCTTGAGCCGCCTGAAGGCAACCGGATCGCGCTGGATCGCCGCGCCGATGGTGGTCAGCGGACCGAGCGCGATCAGGGTGACCGTGTCTTTCGGCGCGGCCTTGAGCGTGGCGATGATCGCCGGGACCGCCTCAGGCAGCGGCGCGTCCGCGGTGGCGGCAGGCACCAGCCAGTCGGCCTGCGACATCCCGCTTCTGTCGGGCGTGGACGGGCCGACCACCAGCGGGAT
>JBIIHJ010000402.1:0-3413 GCA_044235875.1 Pseudoxanthomonas sp. | reverse complement strand
TACGTCGCCATCGGCCAGAAGGCCTCGACGGTGGCCAACATCGTGCGCAAGCTCGAAGAGAACGGCGCGCTGGCCCATACCATCGTGGTGGCTGCGACCGCATCCGAATCGGCCGCGATGCAGTACATCAGCGCCTATTCGGGCTGCACCATGGGCGAGTACTTCCTGGACCGTGGCGAAGACGCGCTGATCGTGTACGACGACCTGTCCAAGCAGGCCGTGGCTTACCGCCAGATCTCGCTGCTGCTCAAGCGTCCGCCGGGCCGCGAAGCCTATCCGGGCGACGTGTTCTACCTGCACTCCCGCCTGCTCGAGCGCGCCTGCCGCGTGTCCGAGGACTACGTGGAGAAGTTCACCGAAGGCAGGATCACCGGCAAGACCGGTTCGCTGACCGCCTTGCCGATCATCGAAACCCAGGCCGGCGACGTCTCGGCGTTCGTGCCGACCAACGTGATCTCGATCACCGACGGCCAGATCTTCCTGGAAACCGACCTGTTCAATGCCGGTATCCGCCCGGCCGTGAACGCCGGTATCTCGGTGTCGCGCGTCGGTGGCGCCGCCCAGACCAAGATCATCAAGAAGCTGTCCGGCGGCATCCGCATCTCGCTGGCCCAGTACCGCGAGCTGGCGGCGTTCGCGCAGTTCGCCTCGGACCTGGACGAAGCCACCCGCAAGCAGCTCGAGCGCGGCCAGCGCGTGACCGAACTGATGAAGCAGAAGCAGTACGCGCCGATGGGCATCGCCCTGCAGGCGCTGACCATCTATGCGGTCAACGAGGGTTACCTGGACGACGTGCCGGTCAATAAGCTGCTGGCGGTCGAGGAAGGCCTGCACGCGCACTTCGAGAACACCGCCGGCGAACTGGTGGCCAGGATCAACGAAAGCGGCGACTGGAACGGCGACATCGAAGCGGCGTTCAAGAAGGGCATCGAAGAGTTCAAGCAGACCGGCAGCTGGTAAGCAGCCGGTCGTTGTAGAGCGGAGCTTGCTCCGCCGATGTTGGATACCAAGCGGGGTTCGCCCCGCGCCACGGGAAGAAGAGCATGGCTGGCGGACGCGAAATCAAAACCAAGATCAAGAGCGTGCAGAACACCCGCAAGGTGACGCGCGCGCTGGAGATGGTGTCGGCCGCCAAGATCCGCCGTGCGCAGGAGCGCATGAAGATCTCGCGCCCCTATGCCCGGGCCATGCGCCAGGTCATCGGCCACCTGGCCCAGGCCAACACCGACTTCCAGCACCCCTATCTGGTGGAGCGCGAGAAGGTCGAGCGCGTTGGCTACATCATCATCTCCTCCGACCGCGGCCTGGCCGGTGGCCTGAACAACAACCTGTTCCGCAAGACGCTTGGCGAAATGCGCAAGTGGCAGGAGCAGGGCGCCGAAGTGGACGTGGTCACCATCGGCCAGAAGGCCTCGGTGTTCTTCCGCCGTCTCAAGGTGGACATGGTCGGCAGCGTCAGCCATCTGGGCGACGTGCCGCACGTGGAGCAGCTGATCGGCGTGGTCAAGGTCATGCTGGAGGCTTACGAGTCCGGCAAGGTCGACCGCGTGGTGCTGGTCTATAACCACTTCGTCAACACGATGTCGCAGAAGGCCGCCTTTGACCAGCTGCTGCCGTTGCCGCCGGCCGAGGAAAACGTCGCCAAGCACGACTGGGATTACATCTACGAACCCGATGCCCAGGCCGTGCTGGAGCACGTGCTGGTGCGCTACGTGGAATCGTTGGTGTACCAGGCCGTGCTGGAAAACGTGGCGTCCGAGCACGCCGCGCGCATGGTGGCGATGAAGTCGGCCAGCGACAACGCCAGCAAGATGATCGGCACGTTGCAACTGTCGTACAACAAGGCGCGCCAGGCAGCGATCACCCAGGAAATCTCCGAAATCGTCGGCGGCGCGGCAGCGGTCTAATCGCGCGCGGTCACAGATATCTATCTAGAGGATGCAGCAATGAGTCAGGGCAAGATCGTTCAGATCATCGGCGCCGTCGTCGACGTCGAATTCCCGCGCGGTGACGTGCCGAAGGTGTATGAGGCGCTGAAGGTCGACAACACCGAAATCACGCTGGAAGTGCAGCAGCAGCTGGGCGACGGCATCGTTCGTTGCATCGCGCTGGGCTCCACCGATGGCCTCAAGCGCAACCTAGTGGCCACCAACACCGGCAAGGGCATCTCGGTGCCGGTCGGCAAGGCCACGCTGGGCCGCATCATGGACGTGCTGGGTCGCCCGATCGACGAGGCCGGTCCGGTCGAAGGCACCGACACGTGGGAAATCCACCGTGCCGCGCCGTCGTACGAAGACCAGTCTTCCTCGACCGAACTGCTGGAAACCGGCATCAAGGTCATCGACCTGATGTGCCCGTTCGCCAAGGGCGGCAAGGTCGGCCTGTTCGGCGGCGCCGGGGTCGGCAAGACCGTCAACATGATGGAACTGATCAACAACATCGCCAAGGCGCACGAAGGTCTGTCCGTGTTCGCCGGCGTGGGCGAGCGTACCCGCGAGGGCAACGACTTCTATCACGAGATGAAGGACTCCAACGTCCTGGACAAGGTCGCGATGGTCTACGGCCAGATGAACGAGCCGCCGGGCAACCGTCTGCGCGTGGCACTGACCGGCCTGACCATGGCCGAGTACTTCCGCGACGAGAAGGACGAACACGGCAAGGGCCGCGACGTGCTGTTCTTCGTCGACAACATCTACCGCTACACCCTGGCCGGTACCGAAGTGTCGGCGCTGCTGGGCCGCATGCCGTCGGCCGTGGGCTACCAGCCGACGCTGGCCGAGGAAATGGGCGTCCTGCAGGAACGCATCACCTCGACCAAGGCCGGCTCGATCACCTCGATCCAGGCCGTGTACGTGCCCGCCGACGACCTGACCGACCCGTCGCCCGCCACCACCTTCGCCCACCTCGACGCCACCGTGGTGCTGAGCCGCGACATCGCCTCGCTGGGCATCTACCCCGCCGTGGACCCGCTGGACAGCACCAGCCGCCAAATCGACCCCAACGTGGTCGGCGAAGAGCACTACGCCACCACGCGCGCCGTGCAGGCCACGCTGCAGCGCTACAAGGAACTGCGCGACATCATCGCCATCCTGGGCATGGACGAACTCAGCCCCGAAGACAAGCTGGCCGTGGCGCGCGCGCGCAAGATCCAGCGTTTCCTGAGCCAGCCTTTCCACGTGGCCGAGGTGTTTACCGGCGCCCCGGGCAAGTACGTGCCGCTGAAGGAAACCATCCGCGGCTTCAAGATGATCGTGGCCGGCGAGTGCGACCACCTGCCCGAGCAGGCGTTCTACATGGTTGGCACCATCGACGAAGCCTTCGAGAAGGCCAAGAAAATCAACTGAACACCAGCCGTTCGGGCTGAGCTTGTTGAAGCCCGTTTCACCACAGGCGCTTCGACAGGCTCAGCGCGA
>JBIIHJ010000102.1:0-11139 GCA_044235875.1 Pseudoxanthomonas sp. | reverse complement strand
GAACTTGTGGCAGCTGGTCACGGTGCAGCCGGCAATGAGCAGCTCCAGCGCCATTGGCCGGCCGACGTGGTTGGACACCCCGACGATCGTGGCGTTGCGGCCGCGCACCGGCTGGTCGGTGTGGCCCAGCAGGGTCACGATGCCGCGCGGCGTGCACGGGCGCAGGCCGAATTCGCGCAGGGCCAGGTGGCCGACGTTCTCCGGGTGGAAGCCGTCCACGTCCTTGCGCGGATCGATCCGGTGGATCAGGCGGCGCGCATCGGGGATGCCCGGCAGCGGCAGCTGGACCAGGATGCCGTGGACTTTGGGATCGGCATTGAGCTGGTCGATCAGGTCCAGCAGTTGGGCCTCGGTAGTGCCGGCCGGCATGTCATGGTCAAAGGCCTCGATGCCCACTTTTTCCGCGGCGCGGCGCTTGTTGCGCACGTACACGGTGCTGGCGGGGTCGCCGCCTACCTGCACCACCGCCAGTCCAGGACGGGCCTTGCCGGCGTCCACGCGCGCATCGACCCTCTGCTTGAGCTGGTCCAGGAGATCCTCGGCGATGCGGCGGCCATCGAGGATGCGGGCGGGTGCGAGAGCGGTCATCGAGTCGCGGTGTAGAGTTCGTGGCTCCGTATTGTCCCTGATTGCCGCAATGACCGACACCACGCAGTTTGAAGCCGCCGCCTTCCGCCGCCTGCTCCAGCACCTCAACGTCGAGCGCCGCGACGTGCAGAACATCGACCTGATGACCCTGGCCGGGTTCTGCCGCAACTGCCTCTCCGACTGGTATCGCGAGGCCGCCGAAGCCGCGGGCACGTCGATGACCAGGGACCAGGCCCGCGAGACCGTCTACGGCATGCCGTTTTCCGAGTGGAAGGCCAACCACCAGCGTGAGGCCACACCCGAGCAGCTTGCCGCCTTCGAGGCTGCGCAGAAGCAGCACCGCTGAATCAGCCGCGTCGATGCGATGGCTGGCGATCCTCATCGCGTTGTTCGTGCTGGGCTATGGCGCGCTCTGCGTGCTGGTGTTCTTCAAGCAGCGCAGCCTGATCTTCTATCCGCAGTTGACCACCGAGGCGCCGCGCAGCGATGACCTGCGGCTGGCGCGCGAGGGCGTCGTGCTGCGCGGGCGGTTGCTCAACCCGGGCCAGCGACTTGCCCTGCTCTATTTCGGCGGAAACGCCGAGCGGGTACAGGATTCGGCCAGCGAGCTGGCGCGCGCGTTTCCGCATCATACGATCTACCTGCTGGCCTATCGCGGCTATGGCGCCAGCAGCGGCACGCCCTCGCAGACAGCACTCTTCGGCGATGCGCTGGCGCTGTACGACCACGTCCGCCAGCAGCAGCCTGATGCGACAGTGGACGTGATCGGGCGCAGTCTTGGCAGTGGCGTGGCCGCGTATGTGGCCGGCCAGCGTGCCGTGCCGCATCTGGTACTGGTGACGCCGTTCGATTCGCTGGTCCACGTCGGCCAGTTGCATTACCCCTGGTTGCCGGCGCGCTGGTTGATGCAGGAGCGCTTCGATTCGGCTACGCATCTGGCAAGCCATCGCGGCCAGACTTTGGTGCTGCGCGCCGGCCACGACGCCGTGGTGCCACCCCAGGCAACCGATGTCCTGGTGGCGGCACTGCCCGCAGACCGGCGAGAGGTGACCGTCTTTGCACAGGAAGACCACATCACGATCTCATCGGCGCGCAGCTACTGGCCGGTGATGGCGGATTTCCTGGAGGAGCCCAGCCAGCGAACGGCGCGTTGAACCGCCTCAGCCGGCCTCGCGCAGCGCCGCATCTCCAGCCGGAGCGCTGCGCCCTGCCCGCACCTGCTGCGACAGCAGGCGCGTGGCCAGGGTCATTGCCGCGGTACGCAGCTCCGGGATGGCGGTGATTTCCCATAGCTGGCCACGCAACAGCGGCCCGAGGCAGTAAAGGCCGGTCACCGGGGTGCCGAACGGATCACGTAGCTGCAGGTGGCGATCGACGTCGACACCCAGGCCCAGTGGATCGGCGCCCAGCAGGCCCGAATCACGCAGGGTCGCGACCAGCGGGTGGCTGGTGCGCTCGATATCGGTATCCAGCCCGGTGGCACGGATCACCGCGTCAAAGTGCCCCAGCCAGGTGCTTTCGCCGCCACGCGGGCGGATCAAGGCCTCCACGTCATGCACGCCCAGCCGCGCCCGCAACAGGCGACCGGACAGCACCCGCAACTGCCCCCGCTCCTGCATCGCCTGGAGCTGCGCGGCGACCGCCGGCGCAATCCGGTGCCGCATCGCCTCCCAATGCGAACGCAGGTGGCGCAGGAAGCGCGCGCGTGCCGCGTAATCCAGCCCGCGCCAGAACGGCTGCAGCTGCGGACGCAAGGCATCGACCACCCGGCGCCAGTCGTCCACCACCGTGGACAGCTGCCTCAGCGTGCGCACCAGCGCGCGCAGGTCGTGGTCGCGCAAAGCCTGGTGCACACCGGGAGGCAGCTCCAGCGCAGCGCCGGGGACTTCCAGGTGGGCCTGCGGCAGAAAGCCATGGCGCGACAGCGCGGTGATCGGTCCACGGTGATCGCGCTGGCGCAGCGTCACCGCCACGTCGGCCATGGTCAGGCCGGCACCGACGATCAGCAGCCGCGCGCCGGGTGGAATCCTGTCGATGGCACCGTCCTGCCAGGGCCAGCCGATGTAACGCGGATCCACCGCCAGGCGCGGACCGACGCCGGCCAGGCGCTGGGGCGGCAAGGCACCCACGGTCAGCACGACAACCTCACTGAAGAAGTCCTCGCCATTGGCCAGCAGCACGCGGAATCCGCCAGGCACGCGATCCACCGCGATGGCTTCTTCCTCGATCCGCGCAAACCCGCCTGCCCCGTCGGTCGCCTGCTGCAGGTGCGACTGCAGATACTCGCCATAGGCCAGGCGCGGCAGGAATGCCATGCGTCCGCGCTCGCCCAGCGCCAACGTGTCGGCAAAGCCGGTCGGTTGGCGGACGTCGGCGCCCAGGTCCTTGGCGCGCACGTTGAGCACGTGTTCCGGTCGTGCCGCGCCGTAGGCCACGCCGCGGCCGAAGGTTTCCGGTTGGCCCACCAGGGTCACACGAGTGTCCGGGCCACCTTGGCGCAGCAATTCAACGGCCAGCGTACTGCCGCAGAAGCCGGCGCCGATCAGGGTGATCTGCATGGGAACGCTTCCTCTCTCCAGGGGAGGACCGAGTTCACCCTGCCCGGGCAAGCGATGCGTAAAAGAGTGGTTAGCACACCGGTATCCGATCCCTACCGCCGGCCATAACCTCATGCCGCAAGGTCATGTCATGCGTCGGCCCGAGCGGCAAAAACCGCCGTCGAGCCTGGGCGATCAGGCGCCTCAAGGCGCCGGAGCGTCTTCCAGGTTGACTGGGCTCGAAGGATTGAGTACCTGGCTCTCGCGGCGCGGGGTGGTGAACGGCGTCGGCGTGGCCGGGGCGGTGTTGCCGATGAGCAACGGAATCCCGGCCCGGGTGTCGCCGGCGGCGACTTCCAGATCGAACCGCTCTGAGTCCAGGCGTCGCACTTCCTCGGCCGTGCGCGCGGCTTCTTCCTCGTCCACCCCCATTTCCACCAGCGCGGCCTGGCCGAAACGCACCGCAGATTCGAAGGTTTCGCGGATCTGGTAATCCACGCCGGCCGAGACCAGCTGCAGCGAATGCTGGCGATCAAACGAACGCGCCAGCACCTTTGCCTGTGGGAACTCGCTGCGTGCCAGCTCGACGATCTGGCTGGTCGCGGCACGGTTGTCGGTGCAGATCGCGATCGCCCGCGCCGTAGCGGCGCCCGACGCATGCAGCACGTCAAGCCGGGTGCCGTCGCCGAAGAAGATCTTGAAGCCGAATTCCTCGGCGCTCTGGATCATCTCGATATCGTTGTCGATGATCGTCACGTCGATGTCGCGCGCCAGCAGCGACTGGCTCATGACCTGACCGAACCGGCCGAAGCCGATGATCAGCACGCTCCCGCTTTGGTCGTGGACTTCCTCGATCCCTTCCATCGAAGCGGTGGCCTTGGGCATGAAGCGGCGCGCACCGATCACCACCAGCGGCGTCAACGCCATCGACAGCACCACGATGGCGGTCATGTTGGCGCTGACCGTGGCATCGATCAGCCCGGCGGTTGCCGCGGCGGCATAGAGCACGAACGCGAATTCGCCGCCCTGCGCCATCAGCACCGCGCGATCCAGCGCCTCGCCGTGCGAACTGCGGGCCAGGCGTGCGATCGCATAGATGCACACGGCCTTGGTGATCATCATCGCGATGACCATCGCGAATACCAGCTTCCAGTTGTCAGCCACCACCGCCAGGTCCAGCGACATCCCCACCGACAGGAAGAACAGGCCCAGCAGGATGCCGCGGAAGGGCTCGATATCCGCCTCGATCTGGTGGCGGAAGGTTGACTCGGACAGCAGCACACCCGCCAGAAACGCACCCATCGCCATCGACAGCCCGCCCAGCTGCATCACCAGCGCCGCGCCCAGCACGACCAGCAGGGCAGCGGCGGTCATGACCTCGCGCGCCTTGGCCCGGGCGAGCAACCGGAACAGCGGATTGAGCAACCAGATCCCGGCCGCGATCAGCCCGGCCAGGCAGGCGATCCCCAGGCCGATCGAGGCCCAGCGCGAGTGTTCGCCGCCTTGTGCGGGCAGCGGCGAAAGGAACGCGATCAACGCCAGCAGCGGCACGATCAGCAGGTCTTCGAACAGCAGCACCGAGACGATCTTCTGCCCGCGTGGCAACGCGATATCGCCGCGCTCACCCAGCAGCTGCATCACGATCGCCGTGGAAGTCAGGACAAAACCCGCAGCGCCGACGAACGCCACCGCGCCATGCAGCCCAAACGCAAGGCCCACGCCGGTCAGTGCTGCGGTGCACATCGCGATCTGCAGCGTGCCCAACCCGAAAATCTGCCGACGCAGGCTCCACAGGTGCGAGGGCCGCATCTCCAGGCCGATGACGAACAGGAACAGCACCACGCCCAGCTCGGCCACGTGCAGGATCGACTGCGGATCGTTGAACCACTTCAGCCCGAACGGACCGATCGCCAGGCCCCCGGCCAGGTAACCCAACACCGAGCCCAGCCCCAGGCGACGGAACACAGGAACCGCGACCACCGCCGCGCCCAGCAGGGCCACGACGCTGACCAGTTCACTCGATTGGGACACTGCACTCATGGCCGTCAGTGTAGCGGCGCATGGCGCACACCGGCCATGGCGCGACACACCAGCACCTTACGCGGCTGCCCTATTCCCGCCGTTGGCGACGCGGTGACCGTGGCTTTCCAGCGATGCCACCACGATCAGCACCCGCGTGGTCAGTGCATTGAGCAGCAGCAACCCGACTTGCGAAGCCCGCCAGGCCAAGGGCAGCAGCAGGATCAGGCCGACCAGATGCGGCACCGGAAAACGCCGGTAAACCGCGCGCTTGTACAGCCCCTTGCCCGCCAGGAACAACGCCGGGCCTCCCAGCATCACCAGCAGGAAGGCCACGGTCAAATGGCCATCGGGATGGGCGATCACCAGGTCATTGCCGACCGCGGTGACGATCACGCTGCCAACGATGGCCACGTGCAGGGAATGGAAGAACGCACCGTAGCGCCCCGGATCATGGGCCTGCACGATCACCTCGGTGGCGTCGTGCACGGCGGTGTTGAAGTAAAGCCACCACATCGCCAGGCTACCCACGACAGCGATGGCGAACGCGGCCAGCACCTGCATGTTCCATTGGTCTTCATGGGCCAGGGTGGCGCCGGTAACCAGGATCGATTCACCCAGCGCAACGATGACAAACAGCGCGCAGCGTTCGACCAGATGCGCACCTTCGACAGTCCATTCGCGCGCCGTGTCGCCGCCCACAGCGCCATGCGCGCCGTGCCGTCGGCCAGTCCGCCGCAGACCCAGAGCGTCGAGCAGACGCACGCCCAGCCAAGGATGCGCGACAGATTGGCGCCAAGCGGATGGACCCCAAGCTGCAGCCGCAGGTACAGCGCCCGGCCGATCTGCATCAGCGCATAGCAGCGGGCAAACGCCAGCCCACGTTCCCCGAAGGCCTGCGGGAGCGCCGCGGCCAGCAACAAGGCCATGCCCATCTGCACGAACAGCATCAAGCGGATCGACCGGGCGTCCGGATCGAACCAGTTGGTCATCCAGCAGGTGTATTCCCAGCCCAGCCAGACCGCGAACCACAGCAGCACCGCCTGCGCGGCCCCCAGCACGGTCAGGTGACCCAGCAGGAAATGCGAAACCTGGGTCACTGCGAACACGTACACCAGATCGAAGAACAGTTCGGCATGGCTGACCTTGGCCTCGCGTCCGTCGCGCACGCGCAGCAGGCGATGGATCGCAGCGGCAGCAGGATGCCTGGCCATGCTCAGCGGCCGCGCGCGCGCGCGGCCAGCCACCAGGCAAGCGTAACCGGCACGACCAGGATCAGCAGCTGGATCGGTGCCTCCTCCGCCAACCCGTAGCCATGCGAGAGCCCGGTGCGCAGGTTCCACAGCACGGCCATCAGCCACACGCCGGTAAACGCCAGCGCGCCCTTGCGCCGGTGTCGTGGCGGCAGGCGGAACACCGTGCCGACCGCGATGAGCAGGCCAGCCAGTATCAGGATCAGGATACGCATGGAAAACTCGACGCCTGCCGTTCGGGCTGATCGGCGCACGTTAGCGCAAGGTCCCCCGGGCGCAAAGCCGATGGCTGCACCCTTGGCGAGGACTCAGTCCGCCACGTCTTCGCTCGGACCTGCCGCGCCGGGCGCGCAGACCGGGCATTTGGGATCCGGGGCCAGTCTCAGCGTGTGGAAATGCATCGCCAAGGCATCGAAAGTGAGCAGGCGCCCGACCAGCGATTGCCCGATGCCGAGCAGCAGCTTGATCGCCTCGGTCGCCTGCAGCAGGCCGATCACGCCGGGCAACACGCCGAGCACGCCCGCTTCGGCGCAGTCCGGTGCCAGCCCTGGCGGCGGCGGTGCGGGGAACAGACAGCGATAGCACGGTGCCTGGCCGCGATGGCGCCCGGCATCGAACACGCTGACCTGCCCTTCGAACTGCTGGACCGCGCCGTAGACCAGTGGCTTGGCCTGACGCACGCAGGCATCGTTGAGCAGGTAGCGCGTAGTGAAGTTGTCGGCGCCATCGATGACCACATCCACCCCATCCAGCAGGCGAGCGACGTTGTCGGCGCTCACGCGCGCGTTGATCGCTTCGACCTGCACGCCAGGGTTGAGCGCGGTGAGCGCGATCGCCGCCGAGGTAACTTTTGGCACGCCGATGTGCGCCTCGACATGCAAAATCTGGCGTTGCAGGTTGCTGCGATCCACCGCGTCGTCATCGACGATGCGCAGCGTCCCGACGCCGGCGGCAGCCAGGTAATACGCCGCTGGCGATCCCAGGCCACCGGCCCCGACCAACAGCACGCGCGCCGCGCGCAGCGCCTGCTGCCCGGCCTCTCCGACCTGCGGCAGGCGCAGGTGACGCGAATAGCGTTCGAGATAATCCGCGCGCTCGGCGTCCAGCGCCGGCTTCACCATCGGCAGGCCATCGGCGATCCAGCGCGTCGTACCGCCTTGGACCGAAGCCACGGCGTGATAGCCGGCGGCGGCCAGCGCTTGTGCCACGGCCAGCGAGCGCCCACCCACCTGGCAGATCAGGATGATCGGGCGCCCTGGATCAGGCAGGTGAACGGTCGGATCGGCTTCCAGCGTAGCGCGGGCGATGCCGAGCGCACCCTCGGCCTGGCCACTGACGCGCTCATGGTCTTCCCGGATGTCGAGCAGGACTGCTCCGCCAAGCTGTCGCGTGCGTGCCTGCGCCGGGCTCAGAGATTCGATAGGCATGCGCGGATTATCGCGCCAACCGCGTGGTCAGTACGGGAACACCGTGACCGGCGTTCCGGCGGCGTAACGGCGCGCACCTTCATCGAGCACGATCAGCGCGTCGCTGTCGGCCGCACCGCGCAATTGATGCGAAGCTTCGGCCGGATTCGGCTCGACCAGCAGCACGCCGTCGTCACTCGAACGCAGGCGTCCGCGCAGGAATTCCAGGCGCTCGTGCGACTTGTTCCAGTCGCTGGCCAGGCGCGCAGTAAAACGCGGCCGCGGTTCCGCCCTACCCTGCAGCGCATCCAGCAGTGAACGGCCCAGCGCCAGGAACGTCGCCAGTACCGACACCGGATTGCCCGGCAGGCCCAGCATCAAGGCCTTGTCCAGCGTGCCGAACAGCACCGGCATGCCGGGCTTGATCCGCACCTTCCAGAAATGCACCTGGCCATGGGCCTGCAGCAGGCCAGGCAACAGGTCCTTTTCGCCCGCCGAGACCCCGCCAGCGGTGATCACCACGTCGAATGCGCTGGCCGCATCACGCAGCGCGGTTTCCACGCGCTGCGGATCATCGGGCAGCCGCGGCCAGGCGACCGGCTCCAGGCCGAGCTGGCGCAGCAGGCCCATCAGCAGGTCGCGGTTGCTGTCGTAGACCTGGCCGGGCTGCAGCGACATCCCCGGTTCGGCCAGTTCATCGCCGGTGCAGAACACGGCCACGGTCGGCTTGGGATAGATGGCCAGATCGGCCTGGCCCAGCGCGGCGGCCAGCGAGACGCGCGCCGGCGTCAGCACCTGGCCAGCACTCAGCACCTGCTGCCCGGCCTGCACGTCTTCGCCAGCGCGGCGGATGTCGTTGCCGGCCTGGAGGCCGGCCGGCACGATGACCTGATCGCCATCGAGGGTGGCGATTTCCTTCATCACCACCGCATCGGCGCCGGACGGCAAGGGTGCGCCAGTGGTGATCCGCGCGCACTGGCCCGGCTGCAGGACCACGCCAGCGTCCAGCCCCGCGAACTGCTCGCCCACCAGCGTCAGCGTGGTCGGCGCGTCGGCCGACAGATCCGCACTGCGGACCGCAAAGCCATCCATTCGGCTGTTGTCGAACGGCGGCAGCGGAAATTGCGCAGTGACCTGCTGGGCCAGCACGCGGCCATCGACGCGCTGGATCGCCAGTCGCTGCAACGCCGGGCGGCGTGCAGCACCGACCCTTGCGATGATTTCCAGCGCGTGCGCGTAATCGATCCGAGTCGGGAAGGCGGACACGCGGAATCAGCGTCCCTTGACGTGCTTGATCAATCGCTTCTTCTTGGCGATCTGGCGCTCGGTCAGCACGTTTTTCTTGCCTTCGTACGGGTTGGTGCCTTCGCGGAACAGGAACCGCACCGGCGTGCCGACCAGCTTGAAACGCTTGCGGAAGAAGTTTTCCAGGTAACGCTTGTACGACTCCGGCAGCACCTTCAGGCGCGTGCCGTGGACGATGAAGGTCGGTGGATTCTCGCCGCCCGGATGCACGTAGCGCAGCTTGGAGACGTGGCCGCGGATGCTTGGCGGCGGATTGGTCTCGTAGGCGATCTCCAGCGCGGTATTCACCTCGCTGGTGCTGAACACCTTGGTCGCCGAGGCATGGGCGCGATGCACGGCCTTGAACAGCTCGCGCATGCCCGAACCATGCTTGGCCGAGATGCGCACGTTTTCGGCCCACTCGACGAAGTTGAGCTTGCGCACCAGCAGCGACTCGGCCTGCTGGCGTTGGTACTCGGTCAGGCCATCCCACTTGTTCACCGCCACAACCAACGCGCGGCCTGCATCGAGGATCGCCCCGAGCACATTGGCGTCCTGGTCGGTCACGCCTTCGGTCGCGTCCAGCAGCAGCACCGCGACCTGGCACTGCTCGATGGCCTGCAGCGTCTTGATGATGGAGAACTTCTCGACCACGTCATCCACGCGGCCCTTGCGACGCACGCCCGCGGTGTCGACCAGCCGATACAGCTTGCCGTCGCGCTCCATGTCCACGGCGACCGAGTCGCGCGTCGTGCCCGGCACTTCCGAGGCGATCATGCGCTCCTCGCCCAGCAGGCGATTGACCAGGGTCGACTTGCCCACGTTGGGGCGGCCGACAAAAGCGATGCGGACGCGATTGGGATCGTTGTCCAGCAGTTCGCCTGCGCCCAGCTCGGGTTTGCGTTCCTGCACCAGCTCCAGCAGCTCATCCAGGCCCTGGCGATGCGACGCCGACAGCGTCAGCACATCGGAAAAGCCGTAACGCGCGAAATCCGCGCGCGCGCTGTCCTCGTCGACGCCATCGATCTTGTTGAGCACCAGCACGGTCGGCCGGGCCGCCTTGCGCAGCCAGCGCAGGATTTCATCGTCCAGCGCCGAGGCGCCCTCGCGCGCGTCCACGATGAACAGCACCAGGTCCGCTTCGGAGGCCGCTGCGCGGGACTGGCGCGCGGTGGCGCCGGACAGGCCTTCCTCATCACCGGCGATGCCACCGGTGTCGACCAGCATGAAGGGGTTCTCCGGGTCCAGGCGGCAGACGCCGTAATTGCGATCACGGGTCACGCCGGGCTGGTCGTGCACCAGCGCATCGCGGGTACGCGTCAGCGCATTGAAGAGCGTGGACTTGCCCACGTTGGGGCGGCCCACCAGGGCGACGAGAGGCAGCATGTGAACCAGGACCGGAAAGACTGAAACAAAAAGGGCGCCACACGTTCACGGCCATCCGAAACGCGGACAAGGGCCGTCAACAGGCGCGTCGTAGCGGCACAGGATACGAAAACGGGGAGCCGGACGCATGTTCCGGCTCCCCGCGGGTTCGCAGACCTGGCTTATTTGATGCGGAAAGCGGTCAGCTTGCCATCGGTGTTCTGCACGATCAGCACGCCATCGGCCACGATCGGCTGGGCCTTGATCGCATCGCCGCCGGCACGTTCGCGCGCTACCAGTTCGCCGTTGTCCAGGCGCAGCCAGTGTACGTAGCCGTCGAAATCCGCGACCACCGCATAGTCTCCCTGGACCACCGGTGCGGTCAGCGAGCGGCGCAGCAGTTTCCGGTTGGACCACAGCGAACCACCGCTGCTCTTGTCGAGCGACCACACCGCCCCGCCGTTGTCCGACAGGATCAGGCTGGTGGGACCAACGCCCAGGCCGCCGACGCCGCCGTTGTCGCGATTCCAAAGCGGACGACCGCTTGGACCGTCGATGGCAATGGTGGAATTCTTGTAGCTGGAGGCATACAGGGTGGTCCCGTCCACGACAGGCGCACCATCCACATCGGCCATGCGCTCCAACTCGGTGCGACCTTCGGGCTGTCCGACCGTCTGGTCCCACAGC
>JBIIHJ010000401.1:0-3450 GCA_044235875.1 Pseudoxanthomonas sp. | reverse complement strand
GCCCAGCTGCCACTGCTGGAGGAATACCTGCCGCCAGGCACCAAGCTGACGCCGTACTACGACCGCACGCCGACCATCCGCGCTTCGCTGCATGAGGTGGAAATCACGCTGCTGATCAGCCTGGCGATGGTGGTGCTGGTGATGGCGCTGTTCCTGCGCCGGCTGGCGCCGACCCTGATCGCCACCGTGACCGTGCCGCTTTCTTTGGCCGGTGCGGCGGTGGTGATGTACGCGCTGGGCTACACGCTCAACAACCTGAGCCTGCTGGCGCTGGTGATCGCGATCGGCTTTGTGGTCGACGATGCGATCGTGGTGATCGAAAACATCATGCGCCACCTCGACGAGGGCATGTCGCGGATGGACGCGGCGTTGACCGGCTCGCGCGAGATCGGCTTCACCATCGTCTCGATCACCGCCTCGCTGATCGCGGTGTTCATCCCGATCTTGTTTGCGCAGGGAATGATGGGCGCGTTCTTCCGCGAGTTCACCGTGACCCTGGTGGCGGCCATCGCGGTCTCGGCGATCGTCTCGCTGACCCTGACCCCGACGCTATGCAGCCGCTTCCTGTCGGCACACGAGGAAGCGGCCTCCACCTCGCGGATGGGACGCTGGATCGACGCCGGCCATGCCGGCATGTTGCGCGTCTACACCGCCTGCCTGGATTTCAGCCTGCGCCATGCGCTGCTGCTGGCGCTGACGCCGCTGATCCTGATCGGCCTGACCGTATTCCTGGCCGGCAAGGTCAAGGGCGGCAGCTTCCCGGCCCAGGACACCGGTCTGATCTGGGGTCGCGCGCAGTCCAGCGCGACGGTTTCCTTCGCCGACATGAAGAAGCGCCAGGAGCGCATCACCAACATGCTGCTGGACGATCCGGCGGTGAAGGTGGTGGGTGTGCGCCTGGGCAGTGGCCGCACCGGCTCCAGCGCGCAGTTCAACATCGAGCTGAAGACCCACGCCGACGGGCGCAAGGCCACCACCGCGCAGGTGCTTTCGCGCCTGAGCGCCAAGGCCGACAAGTACCCGGACCTGCAGCTGCGCCTGCGCGCGGTGCAGGACCTGCCAAGCGACGGCGGCGGCAGCAGCAACCAGGGCGCGCAGTACGAAAAGACCCTGCAGGGCAACGACCTGCAGGAACTCGAATACTGGCTGCCCAAGGTCGTGGCCGAGCTGAAGAAGAACCCCAAGTTCCAGGATGTGGCCAGTGACGTCGAGGAAGGGGGGCTGCGCCAGAACATCACCATCGATCGTGAGAAGGCCGCGCGCCTGGGCATTTCCATCGGCGCCATCGACGGCGCGCTGTACGGCGCGTTCGGCCAGCGCTCGGTGTCCACGATCTACTCCGAGCTCAACCAGTATTCGGTGGTGGTCAATGCGCTGCCCAACCAGACCGCCACCCCGGCGCAGCTGGATACGGTGAAGCTCAAGACCAGCAGCGGCGACATGGTGCCGCTGAGCGCGGTGGCCATGCAGACCAATGCGCTGGCACCCTCGCAGGTCGCGCATCTCAACCAGTACACGGTGATGGACCTGAGCTACAACCTGGCCCCGGGCGTGAGCACGGGCGAGGCCGATGCCATCTTCAAGTCGGTGGTCGAAGGCATGCGCATGCCCGGCGACATCAAGATCGCCGAGGACAGCGGCTGGGGCGCGGCGATGAATCCGTCCTCGATGCTGATCCTGGTGCTGGCGGCGATCCTGACCGTCTACATCGTGCTGGGCATGCTGTACGAAAACCTGGTGCATCCGGTGACGATCCTCTCCACGCTGCCAGCCGCCGGCGTGGGCGCGCTGCTGGCGCTGGTGGTCACCAACACCGAGCTGTCGGTGATCTCGATGATCGCGCTGGTGCTGCTGATCGGCATCGTCAAGAAGAACGCGATCATGATGATCGACTTCGCCCTGGTGGCCCGCCGCGAGCGCGGCCTGAGCCCGCTGGAAGCCGCGCGCGAAGCCTCGATCGTGCGGTTCCGCCCGATCATGATGACCACCATGGTCGCGCTGCTGGCGGCCGTGCCGATCGCCGTTGGCCTGGGCGAGGGTTCCGAGCTGCGCCGTCCGCTGGGCATCGCAATGATCGGCGGCCTGCTGTTCTCCCAGAGCCTGACCCTGCTGAGCACGCCGGCGCTGTACGTGATCTTCTCCTGCCTGCAGCAGCACTGGCGCGACTGGCGCGCACGCCGGCGCGAGAAAAAGCTGGCGCGTCGTCGCCCGCGGCTGCCTTCGGCGGGCTGATCATGCGGGGGATGCTGCTGCGGCGCACGGCCGCGGCAGCGAACAGGTGCGGTCTGGAGCCGTTTGCGTCGTGAGCCCTTTCACGGCCCGCGTCGCCGCGGGCCGGAAAGGCGCCAGGATTCAAGAATCTGCAATGCCGCGCGCGCAGACTCGATGGCACAGGGGCGGCCTGGTCACGCACGGAGCCCGCAATGAACGCCATCGTCAACGTCCGCCTGCCGCGGATGTTCATCGACATCCAAGCCGAGCAGGACTACTGGCGGGACTGGTTCCATAACCTGCCCGGCGCCGCGTCCGTACGCGGGTTTGCCGGGTACTGGCCGGTGATCGGCGCGGTCTACGACATCTACATCAACGACCCGGGCTGGGATTCGGACCGCGCCCAGGCACGTTACGCACAGTGCGCGGCGGTGCAGCTGCAGGGCCTGGACCATCGCCAGGCCAGCGAGGTGTTCTCGCAGGTGTGGGGCCGCATCAGTGGCCAACGCCTGGTCCGTGCCGCACTGGCGCGCGTCGCCCGACCGCGCGCAGCATGAGCTAAGTGGGCGGCCGCCGTGCTCGTCGAGCCTGCTGCTGGAAGACCGACTGTCGCGCATGTAACGTCGCACCCAGGTGCCGGTTTGGCATGGTCAGGGAATGACGATGGGGCGATTGGGATGTTGCGCGTGCGCACTGCTGCTATGCGCATGGCCGGCGTTGGCGGGCGGGGGGGCGAAGCCGTTGCCGGTGGACGGCCAGGTGGAAGGCGTCAGCTTCAGTCAGCTCACGGCGGCCTGGTGGCGATGGGCATTGACCATGCCCGTGCCGCCATATCTCGATCCGGATGGGCGCATCTGCATGGTCGGGCAACAGGGCTTGGTCTGGTTCTTGGCCGGCACCCCGGGCGGCGTGTCGGTCCAGCGCAGCTGCGAGGTGCCGGAAGGAAAATACCTGCTGCTGCCGGTGATCAACATGTACCGGGCCAGCCGCCATGTCGAAGGCGGCCCGGCCTTGTCGCGCAAAGCCTGCGACTTGCTGCTGGGCGACGCGGCGGCCAACAACGATCATCTGCAGAGCGCCGAGGTGTTGATCGACGGTGCGCGCGTTTCCAATGTCCGCCAGTACCGCGTGGCCAGTGGCTGCTTCGACCTGGAGCCTGACTGGACGCCGCAACCTGGCCAGGTGCGCACGCTGGCGGCCAGCGACGGCTACTGGCTGTTGCTGCCGCCCTTGCCGAAA
>JBIIHJ010000410.1:0-3264 GCA_044235875.1 Pseudoxanthomonas sp. | reverse complement strand
GTCGGGGCCGTCGTAGACCTCGACCGCTGGCAGATAGGCAAGTTCGTATCGGCTGCGGTCGGTGCGGTCGGCATAGCGATAGGGCATGCGCGACTTGCGTTCTTGAGCGGTCTGGCTCAGCCGCGTACTGGAGTCCAGGTTGGTATAGCGGAGTGGTTGCGTGGAAGAACAGCCGCTGGCAAGCAGTACCAGCAGGGTGAGCAGGCAGGCTGAGGATCTGAGTGACATGCGAGGGTTCCAGCATGAGGAGGGCGGCCGGGCAGGGCGCGTGGGCACGGGAAACTTGATGAACCGTACCGTACGGTTCATTATTGACGTCGGCAAGGCGCGGTCAACGAAAACGTACAAATCGGTACACTTTTGGAGGGGGAATGAAGGTCAGGACAGCAGAGAGGCGCGAAGCGATCGTCAGCGCCGCCGCCAGGCTTTTTCAGGAGTTTGGTTACGACGGGGCATCGATGAATGAGCTCGTCCGGCGCATGGGCGGATCCAAGGCCACGCTCTACGGCTATTTCCCGTCCAAGGAAGCGCTTTTTTCCGCGGTGGTCCGCTCGTTCGCCACGCCCCACCTCACCAAGGCAACCAAGGCCTTGGCAATCTCAGGGGCGACGACCGCTTCGGTTGAACAGCGCCTGGTGAAGTTTGCCGAAGGAGTGCTGGAAGTGCTCACCAGCGACCACACCGCGTTGGCGGTGGCCAGGATGGTGATCGCCGAGGCGGGGCGCAGCGACGTGGGCCGGATCTTCAACGAAGCAGGACCGCAGGAAACCATGGCCACCCTGGCGCGCCTGTTGTCGGACATGATGGCGGGCGGTGAGATCAGGCGCGCGGACCCGGTGGTTGCGGCAAACCACCTGATGGCCCTGATCACCGCTGAGAACAATGGCCGGTTCTACCAGCGCGAGCCCGCACCCATCAGTGCCGCCGAACGGACCCGCATGGCCCGCGATGCCGTCTCGACTTACCTGCACGGCATGTTGCCGCGTGGTTGAGTGCTGATGCCGGGTGCCATGAAGCCCATGACGCCGTGTCCTTCGCCCTTGGCGCTGCAGCGCGTCCATCACGGAGCGGGCCATCAGCGGTTCAAGCAACATTTCCCGGGTCCTGTCGCCATATCGGGTGTCTGGTCGGATCGCATGCCCGTGTGCGGGTCGCCGCTGCTAGCCTGTCGAGGCTTTCAGTACGCCTGAGCCCGGTCCATCCCGGGCGTATCTGAGGGGCCTATCCTGACCACTGACAAGGAGCGTCCGATGTTCACCGGCGACCCATACAGCCCCGCGCGTGCAACGCAAATGCATGACGCCAGCGGGGATGTTCCTGTACTGAAGGCCACGCGTGCGCGGCTACATCTGATGGCGTTGCTGGGATGCGCTTTGCTGCTGCCGGTCAGCGCGCTGGCGCAGGTTGCCGGGAGTGGCGTTGCCCGCCCTGTGCAGGATCGGCCATCGCTCGACGCCATCATCCCCCAGCGCATGGCCGAGGGTGGCCTGGTGGGATTGGCGGCAGCGGTCATTGTCGACGGCAAGGTGGTCTGGCGATCCGGTTATGGGTTCGCCGACCGCGAGACCGGCCGTGCGTTCACCACCGAAACAGTGATGAACATTGCCTCGATCAGCAAGACCATGACCGGGGCAGCGATGATGCGTGCTGCCGAGCAGCGACGCCTGTCGCTGGACGCCAGCGTCGACACGTTCCTGCCGTTCCCGGTCCGCAATCCCCATCGTCCCGGGCAGGTCATCACGCTCCGTCAGCTCGCCACGCATACCTCGGGCATTACCGATCGCTGGTCTGTCTATGCCGCCAGTTACCATTTCGACCGGGATGCGCCGCAGCCGCTGGGCGCGTTCCTCAAGGGTTATTTCGCGCCCGGTGGCGAGCATTATTCACCCGACAATTTCCTGGATGTCGACCCGGGCACGCATCGCGAGTATTCCAATATCGGTGCAGGTTTGGCTGGCTACATCGTTGAACGCGCCACTGGCCAGCCACTTGAGGTCTACACACGGGAACAGTTCTTCATTCCGCTCGGCATGACGCACACCCGATGGTTCATGTCCGAAGCGCCGATGACCGATCACGCGACGCTCTATATGTCCCAGGACGATATTCAGGTGCCCGTGCATCCCTACAGCGTGACCACCTGGCCCGATGGTGGGCTTCGAACCTCGGTCGATGACCTGTCGAAGTTCTTTATCGCACTCCTGCAGGGCGGCAAGTCCGGGGGCACGCGCGTGCTGGAACAGGCCTCTGTCGAGCAGATGCTTCGGCTGCAGTTCACGCCGGAACACAAACCCGACAATGTCAATCTCGCCGAGAAGAATTCGGGGTTGTTCTGGCAGACCAAGTTCAACACGCGCTATGTGGGCCATGGTGGAAGCGATCCAGGCCTCAAGACCGAGATGCTGGCGGCGCCGGACAGGCGGATTGGCGTCATCCTTTTTTCCAATACCTCCGGAGCAGCAACGGAGAAATCGTATGTCGCGATTCTCCAGGCGCTGTTTGCCTACGCACAGGAGGTCGGCAAGACCGCTCCCTGAGAAGGTCAGGCGTTGATCCAATACGAGCCTGGCGGCGACCGGTCACGAGGCCCGCTTTCCCGCCTGTCATCGCGGTGCGGTGATGCCGCCCGGTGAGGCCTGGCCAATCTCTCTGCGCCGCAGCCATGCCGGGGTGTGTCATGTGAAAGCAGTGATGACCGCTGACTGGTTACTTTCAGTCGCAGGCATACACCAGAGGCGAGAGCATCGTGGAAAGGATGGACAGCAAGCGCGCTCGGGTCATGGCCGGATGGCACGCGCCGAATCGATGTGGGGCTGCGATCCCCTCAGGGCGTGCAACCTTGGCGCAGTGCGCCGATCAGGGCGCTGCCATCGGCCCGCCCACGTGCTTCAAGGGAACGCCCGGTGGAGCAGTGACGCATCGTCCCCGCGCAGCGACCCGTGCGCCGATCCTGATTGCGAAGCACGGGCAGGCAGTCCGTCCACCGGGGTCTGCGCGGCGGGGCAACCGGTGTGCGCTTCGCGCCAGTAATCCATCTGCCTCTGGCATAAGGGTGGCGTCGACATGACCCGGGCCGCGCCCATTTCGGTGCTCTTCGTCGACGACGACCACGCCCTGTCCTGTGTGACCGCAACATATCTTGAGGCCATCGGCTACGAGGTCGAGCATGCCCAGGACGGGATCGGTGCACTGCTGGCCACGCACCGACGGTCATTCGATGTGATGGTCCTCGATGTGGACATGCCCCAGATGAGCGGCCTGGAG
>JBIIHJ010000244.1:0-6194 GCA_044235875.1 Pseudoxanthomonas sp. | reverse complement strand
CTGAACCTGAGCAATTCGCGCGTGATCCAGTTCGTCAACGATTCGCTTCGTTACTGGGCCGGCGAGATGCACGTGGACGGCTTCAGGTTTGACCTGGCCACCATCCTGGGCCGCGAAGCCACGGGTTTCGACCAGCGCGGCGGCTTCCTCGATGCCTGCAACCAGGACCCCTTGCTGACCCAGGTCAAGCTCATCGCCGAGCCCTGGGACTGTGGACCGGGTGGCTATCAGGTCGGGCATTTCCCGCCTGGATGGGCCGAGTGGAACGACCGGTTCCGCGATGCCGCGCGGACTTTCTGGCGGGGAGACGAGGGCAAGCTGGCCGAGTTCGCAACGCGCCTGACCGGCTCGGCTGACCTGTTCGATCGCCGGGGACGGCGGCCCTGGGCCAGCGTCAACTTTGTCACCGCCCATGACGGATTCACGCTCAACGATCTGGTCAGTTACAACGACAAGCACAACCAAGCCAATGGCGAGGACAACCGCGATGGGTCCGACCATGGTGATTCGTGCAACTACGGTCACGAAGGTCCGACCGACGACGCTGCGCTGGCTAGTCTTCGCGAGCGCCAGATGAAGAACCTGTTGGCCACGCTGCTGTTGTCACAAGGCACACCGATGCTGCTGGCCGGCGATGAGCGCGCCCAGACCCAGGGTGGCAACAACAATGGCTACTGCCAGGACAACGAGATCAGCTGGCTCGACTGGGAACACGACCCCACCCAGGGTCGATTGCATGCGTTCGTACGCACGCTGCTGAAGCTTCGCAAGTCCTATCCCATCCTGACCCGTGGTCGCTTCCTCAATGGCCAGTACAACGAGGAAGCCGGCGTCCGCGACCTCACATGGCTCAACCCGAGCGGTGAGGAGATGGCGCCTGAGCACTGGGAAGACGCTGGTGCGCGCTCGGTCGGTCTGGTGCTGGAGGGGCGTGCCCAGGCCTCGGGCGTACGCCAGCACGGGCAGGATCAGACGGTGCTGCTGGTGATCAACGCGTTCCACGAGGGCGTCCAATTCCGCATGCCGGCCGATGAGCAGGTGCTGAAGTGGAAAATGCTGCTTTCCAGTGACGAGGCGTTGGCGCCAGACGTACTCACGCCCGGTGCCGAGATCTTTCTTGCGCCGCCACGCTCGGTCAGTATCTTCGCCTGTGAGCGCGCCACGTCATAGCAGTCGCGCTGGCAGCTGCAGCCGTGCCTGCCAACGCGCGGGCACGACGCCACCAGGCGTTCGTATCCCGGCATCGCGCCTTGTTGAATCGATCCGGGTCGACTCGGCATGTTTTCCGGTCCAGACGCCGCGGTCGATCGCGGCCCTCCAATCGTGTTGGCCGGTCACTAGCGGGGGTTGCCGGGATCTTTCCAATGGAATGGGGAGCCGAGCGGCGACCCTGGCGGTCGTTGCCCGCGCCAGGTTCAGCCATAGCGAAATGGCCACCGCGTCGTGCCTGTCTGGCGTTCGGTGCTGACCTCGCGGAAGGCATCGACCAGCTGGCGCTGCAGCGCAGTGGGGTGCCAGTCGGCGCGCGTGGTGAGGCCAATGGCGCGGCGCACGCTGGGACCGGCGATGCCCAGTTCGCACAGCAGGCCCGAGCGGCGTTCGAACAGGAACTGGTCGCGCGACATCAGGGTGAGCCAGTCGTCTTCGAGCAGCAGGCCACGGATCACCAGGACCGAGCCGCATTCGATCCGGAGCGATGGCGGCTCCAGCGACTGCTCGCGGAACATGCGCTCCCAGCGCGCACGCACCGGTGCGCCGGTGGCGGCGATGATCCACGGATAGTCCAGCAGCTGTTCGAAACGGTAGGCCCTGGTCGCCAGTGGATGCCCGGCACGCGCCACGATCACCGGATCATCGTCGAACAGCGGCTCCTGGAGCACATCACGCACCGGCGCTGGCTGGCGCATGGCACCGACCAGCAGGTCCAGGCTGCCGTTGCGCAGCTGCGCCAACAGCTCGCTGTACGGTCCTTCCAGGACCTGGATCGCGGCCTGTGGATTGCGCCGGGTGAAGCGCGACAGCACCTGCGGCAGCAGGATCGCCCGTGCCAGGGGTAGCGTGCCCAACGCGATGCGGCCGGCGCCGCGTAGGCGCAATGCGGCCAGCTCATCCATGCCGGCGGACAACTCCGACAGGGCCAGCTTGGCGAAACGCAGCAACCGCGAAGCGGACAGGGTGAGCTGCATGGTCTTGCCGTGCCGTGCCAGCAGCGGCACCTCGATCAATGCCGCAAGGTCATGCACCGCACGGTGGATGGCAGGCTGCGACACCCCGCTGCGGGTGGCGGCCAGCGAATAGCTGCCGGCATCTTCCACTGCGATCAGGGCGCGCAGCTGGGACAGGGTCAGGCGTCGCTCGATCCCTGGCAGGGCAGGCAGTCGATGCGCGCGTCGTGCAGCGCGTACTCCGGTGGCCAGATAGCCGTTGGCGCGTTCGATCCGCGGCACCAGCAGGTGCGTGGCCGCGGTGGGGTTCATGCCGCCTGGATGGCGCTCGAACAGGGCATGGTCCAGCAGGGTTTCCAGGCGTCCGACGGCCTGTGTGAGCGCCGGCTGCGACAGGCTGACCTGGTCCAGCGCCGCGGCGATGCTGCCATGGCGGGCAATGGCACTGATGGCGGTGAGGTGGCGGAGATTGAGCTCTGGCAGGTCCTGCATCAGCCAAACTATAACCAAACCCAATGGAAGTAACGAAATCCATCTTGGCGTCCGGCGGTTTGGTGGACAGACTCGCCCCACCCACTCGGAGGCTGGATGGATGCCCAAGGTCGTCACCACAATCGAACGCGCCGATCCGACCGTCATCGACGGCCTGGCCGAGGCTGGCGTCGCCACGGTTCATGAAGCCCAGGGCCGCACGGGTCTGCTGCACCAGCGCCTGCGGCCCATCTATGCCGGCGTGCGGATCGCAGGCTCGGCGGTGACGGTGTCGATCCCGCCGGGCGACAACTGGATGATGCATGTGGCCATCGAGCAACTGCAGCCAGGCGATCTGTTGATCGTCTCGCCCACCAGCGATTGCACCGATGGGTACTTCGGCGATCTGCTGGCCACCTCCGCCCAGGCGCGGGGCTGCCGCGGGCTGGTGATCGACGCCGGGGTGCGCGACGTGCGCGACCTGACCCAGATGCAGTTTCCTGTCTGGAGCCGTGCGATCCATGCGCAGGGGACCGTCAAGGAAACCCTGGGGTCGGTGAACATCCCGCTGGTCTGCGCCGGCGCCCTGATCCAGCCAGGCGACATCGTGGTGGCCGACGACGATGGCGTGTGCGTGGTGCCACGCGCCGATGCGATACGCGTGCTCGAGGAATCCCGTGCCCGCGAAGCGCGCGAGGCGGACAAGCGCGCGCGCCTGGCGGCCGGCGAACTGGGCCTGGACATCTACAGGATGCGCGAGCGTCTGGCGGCCAAGGGCCTGACCTATGTCTGAGGGCGTGCGTGCGATGTGGATGCGGGGAGGCACGTCCAAGGGCGGGTTCTTCCTGCGCGAGGATCTGCCGGCCGATCCTGCCGCGCGCGACGCATTCCTGCTGCGCGCCTTCGGTTCGCCCGATGCGCGCCAGATCGATGGCATGGGTGGCGCCGATCCGCTGACGTCCAAGGTCGCCATCGTGTCGCGCTCGCAGCGCGACGATGCCGACGTGGATTATCTGTTCCTGCAGGTGTTCGTCGACCAAGCGCTGGTCAGCGATGCGCAGAACTGCGGCAACATGTTGGCCGGCGTCGGGCCCTTCGCCATCGAGCGCGGGCTGGTGCAGGCCACCGGTGCGCAGACCGAGGTGGCGATCTTCATGGTCAACACCGGCAAGCTGGCCACGGCCACGGTGTGCACGCCCGATGGCCGGGCCAGCTACGTCGGCGATGCACAGATCGATGGTGTCCCCGGGCGCGCTGCGCCGGTGCCGCTGGCGTTCGCAGATATCGCCGGCTCCTCCTGCGGCGCGCTGTTGCCGACCGGCCATGCGGTCGACGAGATCGACGGCGTCGAGGTCACTCTGATCGACAACGGCATGCCGTGCGTGGTGCTGCGGGCGCAGGACCTGGGCATCACCGGCGATGAGGATCGCCAGCGCCTGGACGACAACACCGCGCTCAAGGCGAAGCTGGAAGCGATCCGGCTCCAGGCCGGGCCGCTGATGCAGCTGGGCGACGTCCGCGAGCAGTCGGTGCCCAAGATGATGCTGGTCTCGGCGCCCAAGGCGGGCGGGGCAATCAACGTGCGCTCGTTCATTCCGCATCGCTGCCACGCCTCGATCGGCGTGCTCGGTGCGATCAGCGTGGCCACCGCCTGCCTGCTGGAGGGCAGCCCGGCACAGGCGCTGGCCCAGGTCCCGGACGGACCGCACAAGACCCTGGCGGTCGAACACCCCAGCGGGGCGGCCGTCTGCGTGCTGGACGTGGATGACACCGGCGCGGTGATCCGCGCAGCCACGCTGCGCACCGCGCGCAAACTTTTCGACGGTGTCCTGTTCGGCTGAGCCGGCGCGACATCGCATCACGTTTTCTGGGAGGAAACACGTATGGCAGGTGAGGGCAAGCAAGGCCGCTTCGGCGTGCTCGGTCAGTTGTGGTTCCAGGTGCTGGCCGGCACCGCGCTGGGGATCCTGGTCGGGTGGCTCGCCCCCGACGCCGGGTCGGCGATGAAGCCGCTGGGCGATGCCTTCATCAAGCTGATCCGGATGATGATCGGGCCGATCATCTTCGTGACCGTGGTGCACGGCATCGCCGGCATGAACGACATGAAGAGCGTCGGCCGGGTCGCGCTGAAATCGATCATCTACTTCGAGGTCATCACCATCCTGGCCCTGGTGGTCGGGCTGATCGGCGTTGACCTGTGGAAGCCCGGCGTGGGCATGAACATCGACCCGGCCGCCATCGATACCGCCTCGATCCAGGGCTATGTGCACACCGCGCATGACCAGACGATCACCGCCTACCTGATGAACATCATTCCCACCACGCTGGTCAGCGCGCTGACCGAGCCGCACGTGTTGCAGGTGCTGTTCGTGGCGGTGCTGTTCGGCATCGCACTGGCCTCGATCGGCGAGCGCGGCAAGCCAGTGATGACATTGGTCGAGAGCGCCTCGCAGGCGTTGTTCAAGATCATCGGCTACATCATGTATTTCGCCCCGATCGGTGCGTTTGGCGCGATCGCCTTCACCGTGGGCCAGTTCGGGGCGGGATCGCTGCTGTCGCTGGGCGAGCTGATCCTGGAGTTCTTCGTGGTCTGCGCGGCCTTCACCGTGGTGGTGCTGGGCAGCGTGGCCTGGTGGTGTGGGGTCAGCCTGTGGCGCCTGCTGTACTACATCCGCGACGAGATCATCGTGGTGGCCGCCACCACGTCCACCGAGACCGTGCTGCCGCGCCTGATCCAGAAGATGAAAGGCGCCGGTTGCGACGAGAGCGTGGTGGGTTTCGTGATCCCGGCCGGTTATTCGTTCAACCTGGACGGCACCTGCCTGTACCTGACCACGGTGGCGGTGTTCCTGGCACAGGCCACCAACACGCACCTGACCTTCTGGCATGAGCTGGGGCTGATCGGCGTATTGCTGCTGACCTCCAAGGGGGCCGCCGGCGTGGCCGGTGCGGCCTTCGTGGTCCTGGCCGCCACGCTGTCCACCACCGGCACCATCCCGGTGGCGAGCATCGCCCTGATCCTGGGCATCCATCGCATTCTGGCCGAAGGCCTGACCTTCGTGAACCTGGTCGGCAACGCGCTGGCCACAGTGGTCATCGCCAAGTGGGAAGGCAAGCTGGACCAGCAGGCGCTGGCCACCCATATCGGCACGCGCGCGCAGCGTCGTCGCTACCTGCCTGCCGCGCAGAGCGTCTGAAGCCCTGCGCCGCACGCGCGGCGCAGTTGAGTCCCACACACCGGCCGGAGGGGGCCGGACGGAGGAGTTGTGTCTGATTTGAAGATGTGTGCGCTGGGCCTGGCCGTGGTGGCCGGGCTGGTCTCACTGCCGGCCGCGGCACAGTCGTCGGCCGAGGTGACATCGGGCAAGGCCACCGCCGCCCAGCCAGCGAAAAAGCAAGGCAAGGCGCCCGATGGCGTGGACCTGACCCTGGATTTGGTCGGCAACGCGGCCGGCAATCCGGTTGGCGGGGTCGAACAGGGCACCGAGGGCTCGTATTGGGTCACGGCGGCGGGCAAGTTCGACCTGGGCAAGCTGTGGGGCTGGCGCGGGACCGATC
>JBIIHJ010000101.1:0-11182 GCA_044235875.1 Pseudoxanthomonas sp. | reverse complement strand
TGATGTTTTCCGGCAACGTCTCGGCGCTGTGGAGCATCCCGCCGGAAGTGCAGTTCTACGGTGTGTTCATCGGCGTGTGGTTTGCGCTCTGGGCCTTCCGGGTCAAGGGCAATTCGGCCTTCCTGGTGATGATGCTGGTTGGCGTATTCGCGCTGATGTCGTATCGCTCCAGCCTGCCGGGCACGTTCGTCGGCTCAAAGATCCATTACTTCTTCACCGGCGTGATCTTCGGCCTGCTGCGCGCGCGGTCCAGACCAGGCACTGGCCTGGCACCGATCGCGGTGCTGCAGGTGATGGTGCTGCTGGCGATCGGGCTGGTCGTGACCGACGTGCTGCACATCGACTTCGGCAGCAAGAAGCACTTCTACAGCAGCCTGGAGACCGCGTTGTTCGCCGGCATCGTGATCTTCGTGTTTTCCTTCGACACCGGCCTGAGCAAGCGGTTGCTTGGCAACCGGGCGATCGCCATGTGCGGCGAATGCAGCTTTTCGATGTACCTGCTGAACCTCCCGGTGATCTATTTCGCGTTGAAGATCATCGGTGATCGCCCCCTGACCCACGCCATGGCGGCGGCCACGACACTGGCGATCCTGGTCCTGGCCTGGATCATGTACCGCACCATCGAGATGCCCGGCAGCCGCCTCCTGCGCGGCCTGGGCACGCGACTGCTGCTCAAGCAGCGGCCGCTGGCGGCCAGGCCGACCGCGACGGCGTCGCTGGCCGAGCCGTCCGCGATACTGGAACCGCTGGACGTGACTCCCGTGGTGGAACAGGCCAAGTAAGGCTGGCGCTGCCAGACCGGCGGGGGCGCTTCAGGCGCCTGGCGCGGTGAAGGGCGGGATCGGTTCGAAGGACCGATCCGGTCTTTCATGCGGCGCGCAAGGCGTTACTCGGCGACAAAGGTCAGCGTGGTGATGTGATGCATCATCGCGACCTGCTGGCTGCCGATGCGGACGTCCACCGGCTCCTTGTGGCTGGCCACCACGATGTAGCGACCTGGCGCCAGCTGCGGCAGGACCACCATGCCCTTGGCATCGGAGGTGAGTTGCCTGGTCCATTTGGCCTGGTTGATCAGCGTGATCTCGGTAGCGGCCAGCGGCTTGTTGCGGAACTGCAGGGTCAGCTCCTTGCCCTGCGCAACACGCGGGACCAGTTCGAACTCCAGCTTCGCGCCGGTGTGCTGGCGGCCGGCGCGCGCGTAGTAACTGACCGACTCGAAGCGGCCATCCTCGCCTTTCCATGGTTCGAACACCTTGGCATCGGACAACCAGGCATCGCCTGCTCCCGTCAACGGCGCCACCAGATGATCACCCTCGCGGGTCAGCTTGCCGGCCTTGCCCTGCTCGCCAAACAGCGTCGGCGCGACCACGCGCTTGATCGCGTCCTCCTTGTCCGGCCCTTCCTGTGCCGGCTCGGCCAGGTAGACCCGGACCGGGCCCGCACCATCGCGCTCGATCCAGATCTCGTGGGCTTGCGCGGACAGCACGCTGCCCACCATCAGGGCGCAGAACAGGAGCGGACGTTTCATCGAAGAACCTCTTGAAAGGGGTGTGGAAAAGAGACGGCGGGACGACACGCGGGCCCCTGCGTTGTTGAGAATGATATGCATCTGCTCCTGACAGGATCCTCACGTGGGCGGATGTCGCACGACCGGATGTCAGCAGGCAACAGCGCATGGAATGCGGATGGAGCCTGATTTTTTGGAGTTTTAACCGAAATTGGCGCCATTACCGCCCGGATGCCCTGACCAGCCGATGAGGCAATGGATTCCCGGATGACGCCTGCCACGCTCGCTGTTAACCTAGTAAACAATACAAATGTTTACAGACGCGTGGTGCATGACGACGCGGCGCATGACACGCCATCCCGCTGCCTATCCGAAGACCCGCCTGATTTATTGGGCAGGCGGTGCTTTGCCCATCGCCGAGCCTGTTGCGCCGTCGACGCGAAGGTGTGGCTGCCTCAACCGAGAACCCGGAAACCCATGACTGACTCCGCATCACGCTCGTCCACGTCCACAACCTTGCTGGCACTGTCCATCCTGGCCGCACTCGCACCGCAGGCCCGCGCCGATGAGGCCACCGACCAGGCCGTGACGCTGGATGCGGTCAATGTCGCGGGCACCAACGCCATCGACGCTGCACGCAGGGCTCAGAAGAGGATCCCGGGTGCCGGCAACGTGATCGACCTGACCCGGGTCGGCCAGGGCCGCGTCAGCGGCACGGCAGATGTGCTGGCTTATCAGCCGGGCATCCATGCGCAGTCACCCGGCAACGAAGGCGTCAAGGTGTCGATCCGGGGTTCGGGCATCAACCGCGCTCCGGGCGCGCATGCATCGGGCATCTCGGTCTCGCTGGATGGCCTGCCGTTGACCTTCTCCGGCGGCACGCCCTACGAACTGCTGGAGCCCCTGTGGATGAGTGGCGTTGAAGTGCTGCGCGGCGCCAATGGCTTCGAACGCGGTGCGTTGACCCTGGGCGGGGCGATCAACTACGTGAGCCGCAGTGGCCTGGACTCGCCCGGGCTGGACCTGCACCTGGAGGCCGGCAGCCGGGGCTATCTGAAACGCAGCATTGGCGATGGTGGGGTGCGGGGCGATGTCGATTACTACTTCGCCTATACCGATACACGGTACGACGGCTATCAGCAGCACGCCTCGGGCGATGGCAAGGGCGCGATGGCCAACATCGGCTGGCAGATCAACCCTGACCTGAAAACCCGCTTCTACCTCCGCTACCGCCAGACCGAACACGACACGCCCGGGCGCCTGACCCGGGCACAGATCCGCGACAACCCGCGCCAGGCCAACCCGGCCTACCTGGCGATCGATGCACGCCGACCTCAGCCCGGCAGCACCTGGATCGGCAACACCACCACGCTGCAGCTGGATGCCGATTCGACGCTGGAGGCGGGGCTGGTCTATCACAAGTTTCCGATGGACTTGAACGAGAGCCTCTACCGCCAGCAGCTGGACTACGCCGACCTCAACGGCACGCTCGATTACACGCACCGGCACACGTTGTTCGGCCGCGACAGCCTCACCACCTTCGGCCTGCGGATCACCCATGACCTCGATGCCAATGTGCGCGAAACCCTGCGCTTTGCCAGCAACGGCTATGCGGCCGGCACGCTGACCCGCAAGTTCCAGCACCACGGCACCGACAGTGTGCTGCACGCCGGCAACGATCTGGCGCTGACGCCCGACCTGCATCTGGTCACCGGACTGGCCCTGATCAACACCCAGCGCGATGTCAGCGTGACCTGGCCGACCAGCGGCGGCCGCCTGTCCGAGCACGGCTGGGACTACGCGCCACGGCTCGGCCTGACCTGGCAGGCCACGCCGCAGGCGCAACTATTCGGCAACCTCAGCCGCTCGGTGGAGCCGGCGCATCCGTGGTCGATGATCTGGGGCTCCAGCACGTATTTCGCGGCCGGCAACGGCGCCTCGACCGGCCGCCAGCGCACGCCGGTGCACCTGGACAACCAGACTGCCGACACGCTCGAGCTCGGTGCGCGCGGCGATGCCGCACTCGGACAGTGGGAACTGACCGGGTACTACGCCCACGTGCGCCACGAACTGCTCACCGTCGAAATACAGGCCGCGCCGAACCTGATCGTGGCCGAGTCCAACGCCAGCCCCACCGTGCATCGCGGCATCGAGGCCGGGCTGGACAGCACGCTATGGCAATCCGACGCCGGCCGGCTGTCGCTGCGACAGGCCTATACGTTCAGCGATTTCCGCTATCGCCACGATGTGCGCTTCGGCGACAACATGCTGCCGGGCCTGCCGCGCCACGCCTACCAGGGCGAGCTGCGCTACGCCCATCCCTCTGGCGTGTACGCCGCACTCAACACCGAATACGCCTCGAAGATGGCCGTGGATTACGCCAACAGCTTCTGGGCCGACAGCCACGTGATCTTCGGCACGCGCGTGGGCTTCGACGCCCCTGGCGGGCGTTGGCAGACCTGGCTGGAAGCGCGCAACCTCGGCGACCGCCATTACGCCGCGACCGTGACGCCCGGCTACAACGACGCCGGCAATGACGCGGCCCGCTCCACCCCAGGCGAAGGCTTCGGCGTGTATGCGGGAGTCAGCTGGCGCTTTCAGTGATCCGAAGCCGTGCCTGCGCGCACTGCGGGCCGGTGCAGACAGCACCGCGCCCTTGGATGGCGGCAGGCACATCGGTTCATGCGCCACATGTTGCGACCGTGAGGCGCTAACGGTCGGGCCGCGGCGACCCGGGCGAGGCCGACCTGCGCTTCATGCGCCACACAGACAGCAGGACCCCAGGTACCGAGAGCGATAGCGCCGCCTCAAAACCAAAATGCAGCAGGAATTCAGTCGGCTGGGTTTGAAAGACATAGGTCGTCGAAGGACCATGCCTGCGATGCCAGGTGATTTCCCCGGTCTGCAGCGCAATCCACAGGTCAAGCAAGAACACCAGCTGCACGCACAGCAGCACGAGCACGCCCATGATCAGGCCGATGACCTTGAGCGCGCGCCGTTCGCGCGCCGATGGCGTGCGCTGTGCCTGCCAGTGGGCCAGCACCGCGCTCAACGTTGCCAGCCCAGACATGCCCAGGCCCAGCAACAGCACGATCCCGGCGACGATCGCCACTGGGATCGGCCATCGACCGACGTAGGCAACCGGCACCACTCCTGCAGCGATGGCCAGCAGCACGACGAACCACTTCAGGCTGTAGCGCGCCTGCCGTGCCCTGAACTCCGCTTCGTGTTCGCCGATACGCCTGACCGGTCCCATCACATCACTCCCTGTGCGCTTCTGCAGTCCGTTGCGCGCGCCGAAGCCGGACGATAGACAGGCGCGCCACTCTTCTTCGTTCCCCGCCCTGGCCACAAGGCGGGGCATCTGGATCATGCCGTATGCAGGCGTGATCCATGGGTTTGCGCAGCGCCACTGCCAGTCCAAAGGCGTGGCATCGGCCGATGCCAAACCGTTTCAATCGGACAACCGGGGAATACTTCAGGGCTTGGCTGCAGCCTTCGGAGGTTTGACATAGGTGTCGAACCAGTTGAGCAGTTCGTAGACCTCCTGCGCATTGGACTCCAGCGCGGTGTACCAGTGCGGCTCGTGCGGCAGCATTACCAGGCGCGTGGTGCCGCCGTTGCCGCGGATGGCCTGGAACAGCTTGCGCGATTGGATCGGCTCGGTGCCGGGATTGGCGTCGTCCTCGCCGTGGATGAGCAGCAGCGGCAGCTTGATCTTGTCGGCGGAGAAGAACGGCGAGGCCTTCAGGTACACGTCCTGCGCTTCCCACACCGAGCGGCGCTCGTTCTGGAAGCCGAAGGGCGTCAGCGTCTTGTTGTACGAGCCGCTGGTGGCCACGCCGGCACGGAACAGATCTGTATGCGCGATCAGGTTGGCCGTCATCAGCGCGCCATGGCTGTGCCCGGTGACACCGATGCGGTCACGATCGACCACGCCCAGCTCGACGGCCTTGTCCACCGCGGCCTTGGCATCGGCTTCCAGCTGTTCCAGGTAGGTGTCGTAGGCGGTTTTCGGATCACCGACGATCGGGAACGACGCGTTGTCGATGATCGCGTAGCCGGCCAGCAACAGCAGGCGGTAATACGGCAGCCGCGTGAAGGTCTGCTGCGAGCCGGACACCTGCCCGGCCTGCGCGCTGCTGGCGAAGTCCGCCGGATACGCATACAGGATCGCCGGCAGACGCGTGCCCTGGGTGTAACCCGGCGGCGTGTACAGGGTGAAGGACAGGTCCACGCCATCGGCACGCTTGTAGGTGACCAGGCGCTTCTTGATCTGGCGCACTTCGGGGGTGGGATCGGGCACATGGGTCAACGCGGCGCTGGTCGAGGCAAACTGCGGCTCGCCCTGCTCCGCGGCAGGCACGCGCTCGCCCAGCACGCGCACGAACGCATTGGGCGCATCCAGCACCGACTGGTGCCAGGTCAGGAACTTGCCTGGCTGCGCGGTGAAGCCCAGGAACAGCTCGTAGGCTTCGGCGCTGCTGCGGAACAGGCGCTCGCTGTTGCCGGTCCTGACATCCAGCCGATCCAGGAACGGCCGGTCGCCCTGCGGCGATGACCCCAGGCCACGCAGGAACACCGCATCGCCTTCCTGGCGCACGACATAGGCGCCGTTGGGCAGGACGCGATAGACGAAGTTGCCCGGGTCCTTGTACAGCTCGTCGCTGGAGAGATCCCACAGCACCTTGGCCGGCTGCCTGGGGTCGTCGACATTGACGATGCTGGTGGTACGCCAATGACGGTTCTCGTCCTCCTCGTTGAGGAAGGCCTGATCCGCCTGCGCGGTCCAGGCGATGCCGTCGAAACGCGACTTGATCCTGACAATCTCCACCGGCCTGGCGGTGAACGGCGCCTTCTGCATGAGCACCTTGTCGCGCAGCGGCGCATCCACCTTCCAGTCGCCCTTGTCCAGGGCTTCGGCCCAGACCAGGGTGGCCGGCTCGGTCGCGCGCCAGTCGAAGTCGCGCGGGCCTTCGGGCACGCCGTGCACCGGCACGCGATCGGCCAGCGGCAGCCTGGCGATGACCCTGGAGGTGTTGCGGACCACGTCCAGCACGGCCACGTCGTTGGCAAAGCGCTGGCAGGTCACCGCGTGCGAGTACGGCTTCTGGATGGATTCGGTCAGCACGTGCACGCCATCAGGCGCGGCGCCCACGTTGTTGTACAGCGCGGGCACGCCCACTGGCTTGACCGCACCGGAGGCGGCATCGACCACCGCCAGCTGCGAGGCGCCGTAGTAGGCGAACAGAGCTTCGTCCTGCGTACTGGTCAGTGTGTCGCGCGCTTCGTAGGTGCTGCTTTCGCCCTTGCCGCCCAGCGCTTCCTGGATATCGGGGCCGGCAGGCGCCGCATCATCGGACGGCGCACTCCCCTGCCCCTGCGGCACCAGCTTGACCAGTAGCGTCTTGCTGCCTTCGAGCCACTGCACGGTGCTGCCGAAGATCGGATTCAAGGCCACGCCCGGCACCTGGCGGATCTGACCAGTCGTCGCCTCGCCGATCCACAGCTGCACCGCATCGGCGGCCACGTTCTGGAACACAAAGCGCGTGCCGTCAGGCGACCACTGTGCCATGCCCGGACACGCTCCAGCCGGCAGCACCACTTTGGTGTCCTTGCCGCTGGCGATGTCCACCAGGGTGAAGTCGCCGACGCAGGCGGGGATCCCGTAGCCACCGGGCGTGTCATGGCGGCTGCGGTTCTTCGGCTCCAGGCGCACTCCGGCCAGCTTCAGGTAGGGCTGGGCCACGCGCTTGATGGAAGGGTAGGTCTGGCTGGTGGTCAGCAGCACGCGCTGCCCGGTGGGATCGACGCTGGGCGTCGGCGGCGGCGGCGCCTTGAGGACCTTCAGCAGGTTGTCCGGCGGCAGGTCGTAACCGGCGTGGGCCGGCGCGATCACGAGCAGTGAGGTGGCCGCCACGGCCAGCGCGGCGGACCAGGCATTCCATCGAAATTGCATCGTTCCATTCCCTTTGCACGGTAAGAGGCACGTGCGATGGCCCCACCATCGCCGCATCTTCCGGACTCTAGCATCGCCCTCCATGTGCGCCGCAGGCCATTGGTCAGGGTGGGCAGCGATGCGGCCGTTCTGCAACGGCAAAAGGAAAGGGCGACATCCGTCGATGCCGCCCTTGATCCTTGACCGATGCCTCGCGATTACGGCTGCGGCACGTACAGCGTGTTGAACAGGAACCTGTAGGTGCCCTGCGACTGGCCGCGCCACTGTGGGCGGAAGCCATACAGATAGACCTTGCCCTTGCCCACTTCGATTTCCACTGCGGCCGCCTTGCCCTGGATGGCTTCGGGATGCAGCAGCATGCCGGACAGGAGCGGGTTTTCGCCCTTGGGATAGCTGGCGATCACCTGGCCCTTGAAGCCGGCCTTGGGCGAGAACGCCGGGCCGCTTTCGAACATGCCCGTCGGCGTCGACGGCAGGCCTGCGGTGGCCATGCCCTGGCCCAACTCCAGCTTCAGCAATGCACCGGAGCAGAAGAACTGCTCGGGCTTGAGCCCGGCCAGCACATTGGTCACCGGCAGGTCGAGCAGCTTGATCGCCGCGTCGGAGGTCTTGCTGAAGACCACCAGCGTGCCGCCGTCGTTGACGAACTGCTTGATCGCCTTTGCCCCCTTGTCGCCGATGCCGCCGGCATAGGCCGCAGGCTGGTCTTCGGTGGAAAACCCATTCATCAGCGAGTCTTCGGCACTGCGGCCACGGCCGCCCATGTCCGGCAGGACCAGCACGTCGTACTTGGACTTCAGGCTGCCGGCCTGCATGTCCTTGTTGTAGACGCTCTTGGGCGCGTAGTGGTACTGCTCCAGCAGCCAACGGGTCCAGCCCTCGTCGATGTTGGAGCCCCACTGCCTGTAGACGCCGACCTTGGCCAGGCGTGTCGCCGCCGCGGCGGGCGCGGCCTGGGCGACCACGTCCACCCCCAGGTCGGTGGCGATCCTGGCCATCGCCTCGCGGGTGATGCCGGTCAGCACGAATGCACCGGCCTCATCGCCATTGACGGTTTTCACCGGCGCGGTGGCGATGGCCAGCCTGGCACCCTGCGCGAGTGCCAGGTTCACCGCCGCAAAGCTCGCATTGACCTGCCGGCTCAGCGCGAAGGCCGCACCTTCGCCGCTCACGCCGCCAACGTTGGCCGCCTTGGCCACCGGATGCAGCGAGGCCGACAGGTCCGCAGGCAGCGATGCGGTGATGGGATCGGCCGCCACGCCGAACTGCAGCGGCAGCGTCCAGCCGGTGGTGTCGTACGGCAGCTCGGCGGCGTTGCCGCCCTTGCCGGTCAGCACCGCGTCAGGATATTTCTGCCGCTCGAACAACTCCTGCACCAGGCCTGCGAACGGCTGGTTCATCGGGATCACCCACGAGCCTGCCGGATAGGATTTGCCGCCCAGCGTCACCGATGCAGTGGCCTGCGAGACCTCGATGCCCTGCTGCACCATCTTCTGTGCCAACAGCGCTGCGGCCGGCGCATCAGGTTGTCCGCCCGGGATCACCCAGGCATAGGGGCCGGTGCCGTTGCTGAACTCGGCGATGGTTTCGCGACCGGCCATGTAGCGATTGAACAGGATCTGGTCGCGGTACTTGACCGCGGTTTCCAGCGTGGAGAGCGAGGCGGTCAGCATGTAGTTGACCGAATCCTTCAAAGTCCACAGCCCGCCCTTCCACGGATCCGGATACATCACCAGCGCCTTCATGTCCTTGAAGCCTTCCGGGAACTCGTCGGTCGAGTAGATCCGCGGCGTGGCCGAGTCGTGCGCGGTCTCGGTGAAGTAGGAAATGGTGTGGCGGAACACCTGGGTGTAATCCATGAAGCCCGGATACCAGTTGTCAAAGCGCGCTTCGGCGATGGCGCCCGGCTTACCTTCCAGGGCGAAGCGCGAGATCATGTTGATGCCGATCTGCGTGGTGCCCTGGCGGATGCGCGGATTGATGTTGCTGGAAATCGGATCGGCGAACGGCGGCATCCAGATGCGTGCCGGGAACGGCGCCGACTGGTGCTGCGAATACCAGATCGCCGGGCTGATCTCCTGCTCGGCCGCGCTCACGCTTTGGCTCTCGATCATGTTGAGCAGATAGCCGTCGCGGTTGTTGTCGTGGCCCACGTACTCCTGGTACAGCCACGGCATCGCCGGATCGCGATTGGGCGTCTTCCACTTGCCGTCCACCTTGACCGCCTTGACCGGGCCGGCCTTGGGGTCGGCATGGTCGCGATACCACTTGACGATCATGTCCTGGCCATCGGGATTGAGCGTGGGCCACAGCACCAGCACCACGTTCTTCATGATCGCCTGCACTTCCGGATCGTCCGGGTGCGACAGCAGGTGATGGGCCAGCGCCAGCGGCAGCTGGTGGTCGGACACTTCGCTGGCGTGCATGCCGCCGTCGATGTGGACGATGATCTTCGAATCGGCCGACAGGGCCTTGGCCTGCTCCAGGGTCAGCCCGCGCGAATCGGCCAGCTGCCTGGACGTGGCCTTGATCTTGTCGAAGTTGGCGATGTTCTCCGGCGCGGAGATCACCGCGTATTCCATGGTCCGGCCCTGGGTGGTCCTGCCGGCCTTGAACATCTTGATGTGGTCGGAGGAGGCTTCCAGTGCGTGGAAATACTTCAGCGAATCTTCGTAGTTGGCCAGGTAGTAGTCGTCGCCCGGGTCATGGCCGAGCACGGCCTTGGGCGAAGGAACGGCCGCCAGGACACTGCCTACGGACATGGCCAGTGCCAGCGAAAGCGCCAGGCGCAGGCGGGGAACGGAAGCCGGGCGTGCGGGATGCAGATGCATGTGGATTGCCTTTGCGATGTGGCCTGCCGGCGCGCGTGGCGCCGGCAGGTGGATGGGCATCAGAAGCTGTAGTTGACCGTCATGCCGACCGTGCGCGGACGCAGGCTGGTAGCCGAGTCGTACGGCGGCGTGGACGAACGCGTGTACTGGTTCAGCGCCACTTCGTTGGTCAGGTTCTGCACGTACAGGTAGGCGCCCCACTTGCCGTCGGTGCTCTCCACGCCGGTCTTGAAGTTGACCGTGTTGTAGGAGTCCTTGTAGGTGTTGTAGGTGCCGCGGAACAGCGAGTAGCTGCCGCCCACGTAGGTGTCGTCGATGCGGACCATGCCATCGAGGTTGCCGGTCAGGCCGAAGCGATAGGCCGCCGCGACCATGCCGCTGGTGCGCGGGATGTTGGGCACGACATCACCCTTGCGGCCGGCGCCGTTGATCACCTCGCTGATCTGGTCCTCGGTCAGCTTGGCATCGACATAGTTGAAGTTGCTGGTGAGTTCCAGGCCCGACAGCGGACGCCAGGTCACTTCCAGCTCGCTGCCGCGCAGGCGTGCCGCACCAGCGTTGGAGAGGAACGAGAACGCGCCGTTGAGCGTGCGACCGCTCACCTGCATGTCGTCCCAGTCGATCTGGTACAGCGCCAGGTTGACGAACAGCGCCCGGTCGAACCAGCTGGTCTTGGCGCCGATCTCGTAATTCCACAGGCTGTCGGCCTTGTAGGCGGTGAGGTTGTCGGCCAGGCCGATCACCTGGTTGGCGCCGCCCGGGCGGAAGCCATCGGCGACGGTCACGTAGACCATGGCCGCGTCGGTCAGGTTGTAGTCGGCGGTGAACTTCTTCAGCCAGCCCTTCTGGCTGGCGTTGACGCTGGACAGCGGCTTGGCCGTGGCA
>JBIIHJ010000400.1:0-3452 GCA_044235875.1 Pseudoxanthomonas sp. | reverse complement strand
CGCGCCGGCGCGATGCCGTGCTCGCGCAGCAGGCCTTCGAGCGTGGCGTGGAAGCGGGCGTCGTCCAGGTCCTTGGCCGAGATGTTGACGTTGATCGAAAACGTCCCTTCGCCAGCGAGCAAATCGCCGAAATCGCGCGCCACCTGCTGCAGGACCAGAATGGTGATCTGCGAGATCCAACCGTTTGACTCGGCCACCGGGATGAAGCGCGTCGGTGGCACCAGGCTGCCGTCGCTGTCGCGCCAGCGCACCAGGGCCTCCGCGCCGACCGTGCGGCCGTCGGCCAGCGCCACCACCGGTTGGTACTCGACGTATAGCGTGCCTTCGGCGATGGCCCGCTTGAGGCGCGCGTCGAACGTCAGGCCGCGGCTGTGGAGGAGCAGGCCGGCCAGCGCGATCGCACACCCGGCGGTGCCGCCAAGCGCGGCGCACAGGACCAGCAGCGGACGCTGCAGGGTCCACAGCGCCGACCTGGATTCGGTCGTGACCACGCAAACTGCGCCGCTCCCGCTGCAGCGGGGGACGAACAAGCCGCCATCCTGTTCGAACGGCTCGCCGGACAGTGCGAGGTTGGGGTTTGGCTCCAGCGCGTCGCCGTACAGGCGCAGCAGGCGCGTGCCGTCGCTGTAGCCGACCATGTAACGCATGCCGCCGGTATCGGAGGTGGGAAAGGCATCGGTATCCAGCACCACGTTGGTTTCGCCGGCGGTGACCACCGGCGCGTGTACCGTGCTGGCCACCAGCAGCGGCGTGGAAGCCACGATCTGCTCGTCGCCCGCGGTGACCAGATCAGCCTTGGGAATGGGCGGCGGATCTTCGATGCGCCACATGGCGGCGGTGCAGTGCAGGCGCGCATCGCGGACCCGGCCGATGTCCTTGATGTAGCGCGTGCGGTAGACCAGCTCGCGCATGCGGTCCAGTTCGAGGTCGTTGCAGAAGGTGCGCGGCGAGCGGTTGAAGATGGCCAGGGTCTGGGTGACTTCCTCCTCCAGACGCTGGCTGGCCGACATCAATCGCGCGGCGTCGGCACTCAGCTGCTGGCGGGCCACCTTCAGCACGACCGACCAGCCGATCCAGCCGCCGAGAGCGGCACCGACGGCGGTGGTCAGGACCACCACCGCGCATGCAAGCAAGGTGCGACTGCGATGGCGGCGCGAACGAAGCGAAGCGGTCGGGGAGCTCTGCGGCATCTTCTCGGGTCCATCCGGCGCGGCGGTGTTGCGCGCCACTATATCGTCGCCAGCACGGGGCTTCGCGCTGCATTGACTCCCCGTGGGGCAAGCATCGCGTCTTCACCGCTCAGGAGGCCGCCATGGCCCGCGCATCGCAGACGCCCCCGTGGGACAAGCAGAACCCGGTGAAGGCCGGACACCACCTCAAGCTCACCGCCGCACAGAAGGCCCAGGCCAAGGCGCGCGCCGAAGCCGCCGGCCGCCGCTATCCCAACCTGGTGGACAACATGTACGTGGCCCGGCACGCCAAGGCCGGTGACCAGTGAGCTGGCTCGGGCTGGTCATGGTGGTCGTGTTCGGCTACCTGGCTTTCAAGGTCGCCGCGGTGCTGCTGAAAGGCATCTTCTGGGTGCTGGTGATCGTGGGGTTGTACTGGTTTGCCTCGTCTTTCCTGGGCTTGCCATGGTTCGCCTGAACATTGTCATTCAGACGACCCGATCGCGTCACCGCGATTGAACACTTCGATGCCCATGATGCGCCCACGTCCGCTCCCGCCGGGGTTGAAGTCGAACTTCCTTCCGGCCCGTGCGGACGACCAATCCGGCGCTTTAATCCTTGATTTGCAAGCGGTTAAAGGCCTTGCAGCCAGGCCGTCGCGCCCTTCGCGGCGCGGCGGCCGCTCGCAAAACAAGCCGTGAGCAGATAGCCCCCCGTGGGGGCCTCCCAATCCAGCATTTCGCCGGCGCAGAACACGCCGGGCACGGTGCTGAGCATCAGGGCATCATCCAGTGTCTCTAAGCGGACGCCACCGGCACTGCTGATGGTTTCGGCCACCGGCCTGGCACGTTGCAGCATGACGGGCAGGCGATGGATGACGGCCGCCAGCTGCGCAGGATCGTTGCGCGCTGCGGCATCGGTAGTTTCGAACACCAGTGCAGCCTTGGCGCCTTCGATGCCGGTGGCGCGACGTAGATGCTCGCCGATCGAGCGGCCCTTGCGCGGGCGTGACAGTTCGGTCACCAGGCGGTCCAGGTCGCGACCCGGCGCCAGGTCCAGTTCCAGTCGCGCATGTCCGTTGCGTTCGATCGCCGCGCGCAGGTCCGGGGCGATGGCATAGATCACGCTGCCTTCGATGCCGGTTTCGGTCAGGACGCATTCGCCCTGTTGGGCATGGGCCTGGCCGTTCGCATCGTGCCAGTGCGCGACCACCGGCTTGAGCGGCGCGCCGGCGTGCTTGGCCATGTGCGCGCTGAAGACGATATCGAACCCGCAGTTGGCCGGCTTCAGCGGTGTCACTGACACGCCGCGTGCGGACAGCCACGGCTGCCAGGCGCCATCGGAGCCCAGCTGCGGCCAGCTCGCGCCGCCGAGCGCCAGCACTGTCGCATCTGGCTTGACGTGTAGCGGGCCGTCGGGCGTGTCGAAGCGCAGCGCGCCGTCCGCGTCCCACCCGATCCAGCGATGCTGCACGTGGAAGCGCACGCCCTGTTCCTTGAGCCGGCGCACCCAGCCACGCAGCAAGGGCGCAGCCTTGAGGTCGGTCGGGAACACGCGCCCTGAGCTGCCGACGAAGGTCTCCACACCCAGGCCTGCGGCCCAGGTGCGCAGGGCGTCCGCATCGAAATCGTCCAGCCACGTGCCGACCTGCACCGTGCGTTCGCGATAACGCGCGTCGAAGCCCGGGCGCGGCTCGGAATGGGTGAGGTTCATGCCGCCCTTGCCAGCGATCAGGAACTTGCGACCGACCGAGCCCTTGGCTTCGTACAGATCGACGGAGACACCGGCGGCGCGGGCGGTCTCGGCGGCCATCAGGCCGGCCGGGCCACCGCCGATGATGGCCAGGGTAGGGGGGTGCGTGGGTGTTGCGGACATTGCCCATTATGAAGCCGGCGCGCATGACCGATGGCAGACCCTGCGCGATGCGGTGAGCGGCTATCGTAGGCGCCTGTCTTTCTTCCGAAAAAAAAGCGGGGACTTCGATGCGTGGAATGCCGATCCTTGCCGGGGCGCTGTTGACGGCCGGCCTGCTTTCACCCGTGCCCGCCGTGCTGGCGCAGGAAGCCGCGCCACAGCCGGCGCAACTGCAGGATTTCGATGCCTACGTCGACCAGACACGCAAGACCTTCGACGTGCCGGGCATTGCCGTGGCCATCGTCAAGGATGGCCAGGTCGTGCTGGAGCGCGGCTACGGCCTGCGCGAGCTGGGCAAGCCGGAGAAGGTGGATGCCAGGACGCTGTTCGCCATCGCGTCCAACACCAAGGCCTTCACCTCGGCCTCGA
>JBIIHJ010000006.1:0-37917 GCA_044235875.1 Pseudoxanthomonas sp. | reverse complement strand
ACTCGCTGCGTTCGGCTTCATCAGCTTCGCCTGGCGCCAATGACTCGTCGCGAAGCTTCAGGAAGGCAGCAACAGCCTCGCTGTCCGGCTTGGTGGGGGCGGATGCCAGCACCGCGCGGCCTTTTTCGCCGATTTGCAGGTTTAGCCTATGTGCGTACACGTGCCCATCAGACTCACCGTATATAGCGCGCCACGCATCCAATTCGTCGGGGTATCCCGGAATCCTCACCGCCACGAATTCAGTGGCATCGGGATGCAATAGCACGTCGCCATGCCTGATCGGCTGGCCCAGGAAGTCGGGCCATGGCGCCATTGGCGCATCACCCACCCCGGCCGGCTTGCTGGTCAGGGCTTGGATGGCGTCGGCGGCTCGCTTGAATAGTCTCGCTTCATACTCCATCCCACCTTTGGATGTGGATCGAGTCTGAGATTCAGCTTGCAAAAGCTCGACGATCAAATTCTTGTGCTCACTGTTCATTGCTGGGTTCCTTGTGCTTGGACGTCACCGGGTCGATCACGGAGCCGACGTTGAACATTGCCCCGCATCGTTCGCACTTCGCGTCAACATGTCTGTGACTACGACCAATGCCGTCGTGGTAGGGATCACTGATCCGCCCTTGACTACCGTAGCGCATCGGCTTATGGCCAATCAGTGTGCAGATCAGGCTCACGACTGCCCCTCCTTGTGCTGGGCTTCTGGCTTGGGTGTGGGTTTGACCGTGCCGCACTGCCGGCAAACGGTAATCAGGCCCTCGGTGGTGGTCTTTTGTACCCACCAGTGATCGCAGTAAGTCATTTCGATCCCTCGCTCTTTGCCACTGTGACGATGACTTCTAGGCCAAGGGATTTGGCCAAGCTCTCGACACATTCAATGGCGATGGCTTGACGCCCGGTTTCCATGTTCGCCAGCGATGCGCGGGAAACACCGATCACTTTCGCGGCCTGGGCTTGTGTCATCCCGGATATAGTGCGTAGCTCCAACAGCACGCCACGCAGGCTGCGTCGCTCCCTGACGGCTTTGGGAGTGATCGCCGATCGCGCCGCCGCAGAGATATCGGCCTTCATGACCCCTCCTTGTGCTGGGCGGTGAGGGCTGCGAGAACCGGGTAATCGCTGTCCTCAAAGATTTCTTGCAAAGTTTCAAGGAAATATGAGGGCGCATCCTGATAGAGAACGTCTATGTAGCCGCCCTCGACAGTGTCGTGGTGGCCCTTGGAATATGCGGACGTGTATAGGCGGCTCATCTCGGCCAACGCCGCATCCCGCTCCACCGCAGCCTCTACGGGCGGGGTGGATTCGATGTAGGCGGCGGCGCTTTCAACACGCTCCGCCAAGCTTGGCGCGCCATGCTTTGCAAGCCACGCCGCAATAGGCTTTAGCGATTCAACAAGCTCCGTCCGCTCAGTGTCAGTGGTCATGGCTGGTTTCCCCTAGCCTGCTGAAGATAGAACTCTGCCCAGTCGTCCGAGGTCTTGGCCTCGCTGTAGGACTGAGGCCCGTCAGCAATGCGCTCACAAGCTGAATTGAACGCCGAATACAGCGCGGCTACTTCGTTTCGAGCCGCGATAGACTTGTCCATCGAATCGTCTGCCCACTCGGCGTCAGTTTGGTGCCGGCGGGCCTTGGCGCGCCCAGCGTCGTCTTCCATCACTGAGATAACTTCTTGCTTATTCATGGCTGTCCTCGCTGGTCGGGGATGGGGCGGCGGCTAAGTCCATAACTCGGCGCGCAGCCAGAACGTTCGCGGTCTTTTGCGCATTGATCAGCGTGAAACTAGCCAATCGCCTCGCGTCCGCCCCCTGGATCAGGACCATCCCATCCGGCACCTGCACGTTCATGGCGATGGCTTGGCGGGCGTAGTCACGCATCTGCCGCGCATCAAAATGAGGCTCGTTACGGTTATAAGAGTTCTGAGCGCTTCCGGCAGCAAAACCTTGTCGCTCATTTCTCGTCTCCCAGGGCGGCGCGGAGTTCGTTATGTGCCCAGCCATAAGCAGAACAAGCGTCATCAGAGAACATCACCGAACCGGACATCTCATCGAGCTTTTCAACAAATGCCTCAACACGCCCAATCACAGCGGCTTGGCGGCCGATGGTGTCGGCGGCTTCGGTCAGCAGAAGTGCTAGCTCTTCTGAATTCCACTCATCGAGCAGGCCCTCGGCCTGGTTTCGCAAACGCCCGGGTAAATCAGACATCACCCTTCTCCTTGCTTGCAGTGAGGTCGTAGAGGGGCTTGGCTACATGACGAACACCGTGTTTGTCCGTGACGCCATCGCCATCCGAATAGAGCTCGGCACCCCATGCAACAGTCCCTTCAATCTCGGGCTGTAGATGCTCGGGGCAGGACGTCCGAGTTACACCTTTGAAGGTGATGATGTGCGGAACAAGCCACGCAACCGGCTCACCGAGAATGATCGGCAGGGCGGCTTCGAGAGCGGCGCGCATTGCCAAGCTCGTGTTGTACTGGGCGCCTGTTTCTTTCAGGATCGCTTCTAGTGCCGCCTCAACCGCGCTGTCAGGTATTTCAAAGCGCTTGGTCATGCTCCCTCCAAAATCATTCGTGGGTCGATGTCCCAACCAGCCTCGCGCGCGCCACGCAAGCGCAGCTCGTTGGCGTCGAATTCGTCCAACTGCAAATAGGCGATGACGCCCTCGATGTGGTGTGGGCAGAGCGGGCGCTCGGTGCGTTGAAACACGCGCCAGACACTGAATGGCTGACAGTCCCAGGTGGTTGCCAGATCGTTGAGGCGCTTGCCGGCCTCGTGCAGGTGCCGCCGGATCAGCTCGCGTGCCGTGATGTGCTTGGGCGCTGCTTGGCGCAATGTCGCAATGGGGATCATCGTGCTATCGCCTCAAGCCTCTCGGCTTCTTGTAGGTAGTGCGCATATCGCGCTTCGTCATTCGGGAACTGCTTGCGGGATGTCTCGGCCGCTTGGCGCCACAGGTGAGCCATGCGGGCTGGGTCGTCTCGGAAGACATCCAATTGCGTGGTGTCTGATCGCATGGGCTGGGTCCGTTAGGCGGCCAGTGGTGCTGCAAGCTGCTGGCGAAACTGATCGACCAACCCAGCGAACTCGCGTAGGTCCACCTCCATCGATTCGATGAACGCGTCGTCGCGATCGAAAACCTTCCACCAAAGATGGCGGTTGCAGTGAACGAGGGCAGGGCAGTACAGGCCGACGTGCCAGTGCTTACGGCCGGTGATCCACATACAGCCTTGGACCTGCTCGATCACGTCGCTTGCGTCGTTGTCAATGTGAAACGCGCGCAGCTTCTCAGGTGCGATGAAGCACTTGTATTCCGACCCACTGTCCTCGCCGATCAGGCCGTCGGCAGAGGCGCCGAACACACCGTCATCCGTGGTCACGAAGCCGGCGCGCTGAACGATAAGGCCCGACTGCACCTCGTGTTCAGCACGCGCCAGCGGCTCCAACTCGTGACCGCGGCGCATGGCGAAGGTCTCGAATCCTTCGTCCAGCGGCTCACCGTTGATGCGTTCGACGGCCAAACGGAAGGCGTAATTCTTCGCCGCCTCGGACAGCTCGCCCTTGTTCGGGCCACTCTTGAGCCGCTGGCGGGCTGTCGCAAACATGCTGGCGGTGATCACGCCGGCCCTGGCGCGGTGCCACGCCTCGCTGCCCTGCTCGCATTGGATGACGATCATCCCGCCACCTCGGCATCAGCCTGGGCTGCCTTCTGCTTCAGGCCCTCGTGCGCAGCCCCGCCGATCATCTTTCGCTGGTCGGCTGTCAGCCCCTGCCACGACTGTGCGTAGGCCTCGGTGCCGGCCGTGGCGATGTCCTGCAGGCTCGCGTAGAGAGCGTCACGCTCCGGGGAATCCTCGGGCGGCGCAACCTGTCGGGAGACGACGGTGGCGCGCGCAGGCGTGCGGCCGACGATCTCGGCGACCACCTCCTCCGGCAGGTCCTCGATGTCCTGAGTGAAGATGTCCGACGCCGCCGTGGCGGTGATCACTGCGTCTACCTGGGCACGCTTCTTTGCCATCTTGAGGATGGTGTTGGCCACGTCCGCGGGGTTGGTTCGGACCTGCTGGACCTCTTTGCCGTCCCGATAGAACTTCACGCGGCGACGATTGTCAGGCGTGGCATCCCACTCCTTCGAGTGCACGGCTGCGCGCCAACTGTACTTTTCTTCGGCGCTGCTGCATTCGCCTACGCCAGCACCCACAAAAGCACCGTTCGCGGACAGCAGGTTAACAACCACGCGATACGCGATCTCGCCACCGATCGATAGGTCTTCGACCTCCGGTTTGGCAGCCAAGCGGAAGGTCGCCATCAGCTTCTCCGCGCCCGCTTTCCACAAGCTCTTTCCGTTGGTGCCGGGAATCTTGCCGTAGTGGGTTCCCTCCTGCATGACCTCCATCATCACGTCCTTGATCAGGTTGACCTGGGCGCGGATGTCAGCTGCAGTTAGTGAGCGAGAGCCGTATGTATCGACGGCGGGCTGAAACTGGACGACTGCGTTCATTGAATCTCCAAGCCGGCATCCCGGCGTGTGTGAATGAGTGCCGGCACAGGCGCCGCCGGCTGGCGTGGAATGGGTGGGAGGGCCGGTGCTGATCTCCGGCTTGGGGTGCGGGCAATCGCTCTGCGGTCACTGTGTAAGTGCCTACCTACCGCTTCTGCTCAATCTCGCCCTACCGCACGCGGGCATCTCGCGTGTCACATCAGCCTGCGCATTCCTCCCGTAGCTCGTTACAACTTCTGGATGCCGGCCTTGATGTAGGGCCGCTCCCGCTTCCAAGCCTCGGCCGCTTTCTTCGTCTGGAAGTACTGGCGCAGGCGCTTGCCTGAGTAGTAGCCCGTGTAGCGAATGACGTACCTGTTCATGGCTGGTCCTCGTTGTCGTCGCCTACCATCACCGCAATACCCTCCACGGCCTCGTGGTCGGCGAGCGGGTCGGGCTGGGGAAGGGGCGGGATGCCAATCTGCATCGCGGCTATGAAGGGGTCGGGGTGGGTCATGCGGGCTCCGCCTCGGTCACCCGATTGGCGAGGTATTGGAACAATTCTTCTGCGTCTCTAAAGACCTCGTACGCTTCAGCCTCCGAGGCCAACTCGGTAAAGCGCCAATCTCCGTCATGGTTGTAGTCCCAGCCAACCTGATAGCTGGTGGTCGCGCCGCTATCGTTCCTGTGAGTCTTGAAGAAGCTGACGTAAGAATGGCCTGGCAAGTTCGGTTGATCCCACATACCCTTGTTAGTGTCGAATCGCTCAAACAGGGGATGAGACGGGTAGACGAAGGCGTAGACCGCCCAGCGGTGAAGTCCTTCTTGGTCGTAACAGCCACCCTCCTGAATTGCTTCAACTTGGTGTCGCGACACCTGTACTGAGAACGCTTTGTGCTGACGATTCCAGATGTCCTTGCGAGTCCACTCACTCATTTCCCTTCCTTTGCGATGTAGTTTTGCGGCTGTTGGTGTGTGACCCCGTCGCGCTGAATCTCGATCAGGCGATGCGGCACGGCGTAGCAGGCGAGGGCGAAGGTCAGCACCCAGGCGACCTGGGTGAGGCGGCGGAGGGTCATGAGTGTTCCGCCTCCAGTTCCTTGATCTCGTCTTTCAGTTCATCGACTCGATCGCGGAGCCGTTCCGCTTCCTGCTTGAACTCATCACGCTCATCCTCCGCATCAGCCAAATCGCCTACGCAGCTGCATAAGGCGTCGCGGAGCTTGATCGTTCCCTTCTCTTTGATCGCCTCTATCAGCGCCGCGAATTCGCTGGCGAACAGATCGCGCTCAGCCTTCGTTTCCATGAGGTCCATCCACCTGTCAAGGAAGGAATTGGCCAAGGCATCAACAGCCGGGCAGGTCTCGTCGCAGTAGTCTCGGGAACGGCGGAAGTGTCTCGTCACAGCACTGCGCTCCAAAGCAGAACGCCGGCCACGATCCCAAGGCAGAAGAAGACGGCCCCGTTCGCCCAGTACTCGGCGCGGGTGTATTCGGTGGGCTGGGTGCTCATGCGGCACCGCCGGTGGCTTTGGCGATTACTCGCTTGGCGTTCCTTACATCGCCAGCTGTCAGGGTCTTCCCATTGCTTTCGAAAACAACCACGTCGTCTTCCAGATCATGAAATGCCGGAAACACAGACAATGGCCTCAATGCCTCGATCAGCTCGACCACGGTGGCGTTCACTGCTTCCATCTGCTCGGCGGCCGTAGTAAGGCCTGCTTCTTCACGCAGGTAATAAGCGCAGTTTGCGATTGCGGCCTCCACTCCAATCGCCAGCACATCGACAGGGGCGCTCACGACATCACCCCCGCCTGCTCGACTACCTGACGGCGCAGCGACTCGCACTTGCACAGCGCTTCGCGCAGCGGGAAGTTATAGGCGTTGGCGAAACCGTTGGTGCTGGCGATGTAGGCCAGGGCAGGAGCCAGCTCGGCCATGATGTTCACCAGCTCGGCAATGTCGTCCGAGTCCATGGCCAGGGCCACGTCCAGGCACGCGTCCTGGAACGCCTCGTCACTGATCTCAGCGTTGGGCTCTGACTGGTGGTCGTAGTGGGCCGCGGCCGATGACAGCTGGCGGGCGTAGCGGTGGTGATCCATAACCCCGTTCCTTGCGGATGGCCCGGGTGGGCCGACGGGGATAGACTACAGAATCCTGTAGGTCCGAGTCAACAGAATCCTGTAAATTTGTAGATCAGTATTTCCTATCGTAAATTCCCTTGCGATAGGTTCAGCGTTCGAACGCTTGCTTGTTACGGCGGTCCAGGCTCTTCAGGTGGCAATGAATGCCTGTACGCCTTTGATGCCATGTCCTCCAAACTCGAAAGACAGGCGCTCGACTCTTGTTGCTCAAGGCGATGGAGCCGAGTGTTCTGTTCTATCGAACTCAGGAGGTTGATGAGTTCCTGCGTCGTGGCCTCACGGCTAGAGCCCGACGCCTTGTCCGGCTTGAACAGGATAAGTACCAACAGAACCAGAACTGAGATTTCAAAAGCTGTCATCTCGCCTCCTAGGTTCAAGAGCCCCACTCTCATAGAGCTTGTTGTGCAGGTGCTCGATCTGCTTTTGCAGCTTGTCGAGCTTGGTCTGAGCATCGCGCAGAGACCCTATGCAATATCCGAAAGCGCCACAAACAACCACAGGGAAGATCGAGGCAAACCAAGCGGTCACGGTCAACCTCCGCAGCGGAAATCGGCCATCTTCGACTGGATCAAGGCAATGTTCCTGTTGCCTCTAGTCCTCATCTCAGCGGCCTGGAACTGGTTGAGCCCCATGGCGCCAGTGGAGTCATTAAGGGACTGCATTCTGGCTGCTTCAACCCTCAGGTTTCGACAGGTCTCACTTCGCTCAGCGTCCGTCGAAGGCACCGGTACACCGGAGAGCCACGATTCGTACTGTGCCTGCATCTGTTTCAGATCGGGGCCCTGCTGTGAGGTGGCGCAGGCAGTAAGTGTCAGCGCGCAGCCCGTAATTGCCATGGTGAGTAAACGCATCAGGATTCCTTTCGTAATTGAGCTTTACATCGCAGGTAAGCAGTCTTCCAGGCTGCATCCGAACTCGGCGGCTTCAACGAAGCCTTGCATCCGGCTGTGCAGGTCATCTAGCTGGGGCGTACTGAGGTCTGACAGGTACGGCACACCCTTGGTCTGCAGGAAGTGGGTGATCGCCGAATGCCAGTTGTGTCGATCAGCAATGTGGATGATGGCGGTCATCTTGCGGCCCCGTGGAGAGACATCCACACCCGGGTAATCAATGCTTGAGTCCGGAGTTGGCGGCATCGACGCCGCAAGTTCCAGGGCCAACGACTTCAGTGCAACCGGGTCTAACGCCATGCCTACATCTCCTTTGAAAGCTCCGACAAAATCTCGGCCATAGCTTCACGCGGAGAGCCTTCGGCCTTCTTTACGGCCTTGGCGGCGATCTTGATCATGGCCCAAGAGGGCCGTTGCAAGCGCTTGTCCTCTGGCCTGGCATCCGCCAGGAGATACAGCAGCTCGACCCCCTGAGACATTGTTTCGTCGTCCAGTCGCTCAGTCTGAGACCGGAACTCAGCCGGAAGCCGCTCGCCCCGTCCCGTCTCCAGCCACCGAGCGTGTACGCCCAGCACCGAAGCGATGACGTTGATTTTGGTCGTCGTCTGCATGCCCCCGCGCTCCAGCTCGGCCAGGGTGCTGTAGCCAACCCCACTCAGCTTGGACAGTTCGGTACGGGAAATCCCTTGAGATTCCCGCTCTTTCTTGACTCTGGCGCCGACGGTTTCCATGGCGGGATGGTCACAGAACGCTGTAACAGGATGCTGTTGACTGGCGCTACAGGATTCTGTAGATTCACTGCCCATGGACTGGAAAACACACATTCGTTCGCTCTTGGATGCCGGTGCATCCGTGAATGACCTGGCCGAACGGATGGGGGTTTCCCCTAACGCGGTCCGCGAGATCATGGCTGGCCGCACTAAGTCCCCCAACGCCGATGCCGCGCTCAAGCTCTCGAAGCTCAAGCCGCGGTACTTCGAGGCGCGCGCCGCCAAGAAGAAGGCGGCCGCCTGATGCACGCCTCACTTGCCCACCTGTCGGTAGTGGCACTGCCCATCAATCCAGCGGATCGCGAACCAGCGGTCGCAGATACGCACGAGCGTAACGACGTTCGGCGCGGTTTCTTCTCGTAACGCATTCATCGGCTCGGTCCTCCGGGGTCGGGCTTTTATTTCGCCCGAAAGGCTTTGGCAACAGTAGGCAACTCATGGCAACCGACGGAAACCAAAAGGAATTGAGGCTGGCATTCGGCGTTCATCACGGACCGACCGACGCGCCGGCAAAGATCGTGCGACAGCTGGAATCGCAGGCTCAGGCGCTGGAAGTTGCCATCGCTGCCAGTGGCTACAAGCTCGATTACATCGCGATGCGGATAGGCAAGACGAAGTCCTACCTATCGCGACTTCAGAACGGCCGCCGGCCGATTCCCCGGAAGCTGGTCAGCCCCCTGTGTGCGGCGACCGGATCCAACCTCCTGCGCCAGTACATCGACTTCCAAGCGGCTCTTGAAGGCAGCTGCGCAGTCATGCGCCTGGCCGAACAAATGAGGCTCGCCGCATGAACCTGACCCAGAAAGCCATCCAGGAATCCCTGCGCAACTGGACGAACCAGCAGCCCGGCGCGACCCCGATCCAGCGCGGGTTCGAGTACCGGGCCAAGCGTGAGGCACAGGAATGGTCCCGGCGGTGGACGCGCCCGATGCCGGACCCGACCGGGCCAAGGGTGGCGTGATGCGAAAGACCAGATTACGTCGCGGCATTGGCAGCAAGGTCAGCCCCATGAAGCCGAACCCATTTGACCAGTGCCTTGCAGCCCTGGAAGCAGAACCGATGAGCTACGCAGAGCGCGTGGCCTACGAATCACAACTGGCAGCTGTGCGCGCTGAGGATGAGCGCCGCCGGCTTCCGACACCTCAGCTGGAGCTGAAGGCGGCGTAATGGCAAACCAGTGGTTCCGACTCTATGCCGAGTTCTCATCGGACCCCAAGGTCCAGATGATGTCGGAAGCGATGCAGCGACGCTTGGTGATGTTGTTCTGCATGCGTTGCAGTGACGTCACAGTGACGTTGAGTGACGAGGAGATCGCGTTTCAGTTGCGCATCAGCAGCGAGGAATTGGCGGAAACCAAGGCGCTGTTTGTGGCCAAGGGGTTCATCAATAACAGCTGGGAGATCGTCCACTGGGAGGAGCGCCAATTCGCCTCAGACTCAAGCACAGCAAGGACCAAGGCCTACCGTGACAGGAAGAAGTTGTCACATGTGACGTCACAAGAACAGGTATGTGACGCCCTAGAACAGAACAGAACAGAACAGAAGAGAGAAGAAAAGAAAGAGATTCCGCGCAAGCGCGCTCCTTCGAAAACCGCTCTGCCGGAAAACTTCGGGATCACCGAACGCGTCCGGGCATGGGCAGCCGAGAAGGGGCACAACCGGCTGGAGCAACATCTGGAGTCGTTCCGGGCCAAGGCCACGGCCAAGGGCTACACCTACGCCGACTGGGACGCCGCCTTCATGGAGGCCATCCGCGAGAACTGGGCGAAGTTGCCCACCGGTGCGGAAAACGTGATCCCGATGGAACAACGCCCCGGTGGCGGTAGGCGCGCCCTGTGAGCCAGAACCCCGTACATGCCGAGGAAGCTGTGCTGGCCGGCGTCATGGCGCGCAACGAGGCGTTCCACGACGTCTGTGCCTTCCTGACCGCCGAGCAGTTCACCAGCCCGTTGCGGCAGCGCCTGTGGTCGGTGATCCGTGACGCCATCCTGGCCGGCGAGCCAGCCGACGCGGTGACGCTGATGGACGCGCTGCCGGGTGACGCGATCGACGTCATGGACTTGGCAACCAACGCCATCACCGGGTCGTCAGTGCTGGTCTACGCCGAGCTGGTCCGCGAGAACTGGCGGATGCGCGAGGCCGCCGGTATCGGCCAGCGCCTACTGATGGGTGCCAAGGGCCGCGAGCCCGAGTCAGTGAACGAGGCGATCGCCGCGCTGCTGTCGCTCAACGCCGAGGTAACCGAGCACGAGTTCACCGGCAAGCAGATACTGAACATGGCCCACAAGATCACCGACGAGGCGTTTCGCAACGGCGGAAGGCTGCCGGGCATCACCACTGGCCTGCGCGAGCTCGACGCGATTCTGGGAGGCTGGCACAACTCGGACCTGACGATCGTGGGTGGCCGCCCGGCGATGGGCAAGACGGCCTTCATGCTGGGTCTGGCTGAGGCTGCCGCGGCATCGGGTAGGCGAGTGGGGATCATCAGCGCAGAACAGCCAGCCGCGCAGATCGGTCTGCGTCGTGCGGCCCTGGCGTCCAAGGTCTCGGCGACCGCGATGCGCGCCGGCACGCTGCAGGATGAGGACTGGTCGAAGCTCACCGCCGGTATCACGTCGGCAATCACGCGCCTGATGTGGATCTATGACCGGTCGGCGGTGACCCTGGACGAGCTGGTCGGCATCAGCCGCAAGTGGAAGCACGCCCACGGCATCGAAATTCTGTTCGTGGACTACGCCCAGCGCATCACCGTGCCGCGCGCCGATCGCATCACGGAAGTGTCCTTGGTGGCCCGTGGCCTGAAGAACTTGGCGCGTGACCTCCAGATTCCGGTTGTGTCCCTGGCCCAAGTGGTGAAGGGCGTGGACACCCGCACCGACAAGCGCCCGACGGCTGGCGATCTGGCCAACAGCGACGAGCTGACCCGCGAGGCAGACCAGATCCTGATGCTGTACCGGGACGATGTTTACAACCGCGACTCGCCGGATCCGGGCATCGCCGAGGTGCTGATCGAGAAGAACCGCCACGGACCGACCGGCTACAAGAAGTTCCGGTTCGTGCCTCACACGATGGCATTTGAGGACCTGAGCAACGGTCAGCGGGATGTGCAGGAGCTGGCGGCGTGAGCGCTGTCCAGCATTTCCAGCAGAACGACGCCGGTCGGGACTTTGTGGTCGGCGATATCCACGGCTGCTTCGACCGGCTTCGCTCGGCGATGGAGCGGGTAGGATTCGACAAGCATTGTGATCGCCTGTTCTCCGTCGGAGATCTAGTTGACCGTGGGCCGGCATCCATCGAAGCCATTGCATGGCTCGCCGAGCCGTGGTTCCACGCCGTGCGAGGCAACCACGAACAGATGGCGATCAACTTCGCCGACGGCCACAACCACGCATTCCATTATGAGCGTAACGGCGGGCGCTGGTTCATCGACCTGGCCGAATCTCAGCAGCAGGAAATCTCCAGAGCGTTCGAGCAGATGCCGCTGGCGTTAGACGTGTGGACCGATACCGGACTTGTCGGTGTAGTCCATGCAGAGCCAGTGCCATATGACTGGCGCGAGTTCTGCCGCCTCCTTGAGACGGGCGACACACGGGTACGCGACGTTGCCATGTGGAGCCGCGACCGAATCTCGCTACAGGAAGACTCGTTCGTTTCTAGCGTCGCCGTGGTCTACGTAGGCCACACGCCGATTAAGCAGCCCGTTACGCTAGGAAACGTCAGATACATCGATACCGGGTGCGTATTTGGCGGCCCTCTGACCTTGGCGTGCATCCAGCACTACCTGCTGCAGGAAGCCGCATGACCGCTTTCGTCCTCAACCCCGGCAACGCCCGCGACCGCATGGCCGCTGCCTGGAAGTTCGCCTGCCAGTTCCTGGAGCTGGGCCAGTCGGCCAAGGTGGAAATCAGCGAGGCCAAGCCGACCCGGACGCTGGAGCAGAACAGCCGGCTATGGGTGCTGCTGACGCTGGTGTCACGCCAGGTCGAATGGCCGGTCGATGGTCGCATGCAGCGCCTGTCGCCGGAGGATTGGAAGGAGCTGTTCACCGCGGCCTTGACCCGGCACCAGCGCGTCGCCCAGGGCATCGACGGCGGGTTCGTGATGCTTGGCTCCCGGACCAGCCGGATGAAGGTCGGGGAAATGATCGACCTGCAGACGCTGATCGAAGCATTCATGGCAGAGCGGGGCGTGTCGATGGTCGAGCCGCTACGGAGGGCTGCATGAAGTGCGCTCACTGCCGCTGCGCCAAGGCGGCCAACCGTTGGAACGTCCAGGCGTGCGCCGACGACCGAAAGAAGCGATCCAAGTACCTGTGCGACCCGTGCGATGTGACGCTCAATCGACTCGTTCTGGAGTACTTCGGCGATCCGCAGGCCGGCGAGAAACTTCGCAAGTACAAGGAGGCGGCGTGATCATCTCGAACGCTCTACGCAAGAGCGCCGGGCACCACGACGCCCGCTGCATGCTGAACATCGCGGGGGTCTGCCCGGACCACACCGAGTCCAAGATGGCCGGCAACATGCTGTGCCACGTCCGACTGATCGGCGAGGTGGGCGGTGGGCAGAAGCCGGACGACATCAGCGCGTGCTTTGGCTGCGGGCCCTGCCACACGGTGTTCGACAGCAACGGCACGACCAAGACCCTCACCGAAGCCGACTGGATGTTCTACGCCCTGCGCGGCGTCACCCGGACCCTGCGCTGGTGGTACGACCACGGGTTCCTTTCGATAAAAGGAGTGAAGCCATGAACCTTCCCGCATCGCCCGCGTGCGCGTTTGACGAGCTTCCCATTTCTGAGTACTGGGATGGGCCGGTCTGGAATGCCTTTGGTCTGACATACGCGGCCTACGCCGTATTCCCGCGTCGCGTCTTGCAGTCCATGCCGCTCGAATGGCAGCAAAAATTCGTGGCGCTGATTGATGAGCTGGATGAAACATTCCCCCAGCACGTGTCCGGCGAGTACACCGTGCTAGCGAAGAAGAACGGGAAGTTCGTGAAAGATCCCATGCGCGACTACAGGCACGCCGGGCCGATCAGCACGCAGGAGGCTGGGGTATGAGCCAGATTCCCGAGGGCTACGAGCTGATCGAGTCCGACTGGCTGCGCGTCCTGACGAGCTTCATCGGCCCTGGCGCGATGGCGTACATGCGGATGCAGTACGACAAGGTCGAGCCCGACCCCATCCAGCGCGGCAACGAGGATTTGGTGCCGTGATCGCCGTCCTCTTTGCCCGCCAGGACAGCGTCTACAAAACCATCCCTGGCTGCGACGTGTTCGACATTGACCGCGATGCCCGCAACTATGCCGGTGGCATGCCGGTGGTAGCGCATCCGCCGTGCCGCACGTGGGGCCGGCTGCGCCAGTTTGCCAAGGGGCGGCCTGACGAGAAGGCGTTAGGGCCGTGGGCGGTCGATCAAGTCAGGACTTGGGGCGGCGTGTTGGAACACCCTGCTGAAAGCTCCCTGTTCAACCATTGCCACATGCCTCATCCGGGCGAGTTCCCCGATGCGTGGGGTGGCTGGACGCTAGCGATCGAGCAGTTCCACTGGGGTCATCGCGCCGAGAAAGCGACGTGGCTCTACATCGTCGGTTGCGCCCCCAGTGACATCCCAGCAATCCCGCACCGACCGGGCAGGGCAACGCACTGCATCCGGCCGACCAAGAGCTATCCGCGCCTTCCGAGTGTGACCAAGGCCGAACGCGAGCACACCCCGCCAGCCCTGGCTGAGTGGCTGGTCGAACTGGCCAGACGTTGCGTCGTCAACCAGCAGCAGGAGGCCGCGTGATCGTGCTCCCCTGGCCGCCATCGGTGAACGGCTACTGGCGCAGCTTCCGTGGCCGCCAGATCATCAGCCGCGAGGGCAGAGTCTATCGTGAGACGGCGGTGGCGCTGGTGCGTGCAGGGCAGCACCTGGCCATTGGCCGTGCGCCGTGCAACGTCAGCATCGTGGCGTGGATGCCTGACGCACGACGCCGCGACGTGGACAACCTGCTCAAGGCGCCGCTCGATGCGCTGGCGCACGCCGGGCTGTACGACGACGACAGCCAGATCCAGATGTTGACCGTGCGCAAGGCGGCGATCGATCGCGCGAACCCGCGCATCGAAATCACGGTGGTGGCTGCATGAGCGCCGCCATGACCCGCCGCCACCGTAAACACTGTCAGGCCATGACGCTCAGCGACCTCACCGTCCTGATCCGCGAGCTGGAACCAACCGTGCGCGAAGCCTCGTCACTCCTGGAGTGCGCGAAGGCGGAACGCAAAGCGAAAGCTGCACCAACCAAACGAGGAATGGGCGATGGGCAATCTAGCGAAGTCCGTTGATACAGCAGACAGCGTCGGTATACAGGTCATGAGGCGCGCATCGTCCCGGCAATCGGAGCGAGAGGCCGCGCCGTTGGGGATAGCCGACCCTTTGAAGGACCTGACGCCCATCGCCACCGCCGCCGCCAACAGGATCAAGGCCAACCGATACGACCGCCAGGTAGGCAGCTACCTGTTCGGCGATCGGGATGGCCGCGTGTTCGTGTTGAGCGAGCAAAGCATCTGCGTCGGTCCGATGCTCAAGGACAGCCCCAGCTCGTTCGTCGGCCTGTACGCAGCGTCGACCCGAGACGGCAAGCGCCCCAAGTGCCCGAGCGCTGAGCAGATCTTCGAAGACCTCCGGCAGCACTTCGTGGACGTCGGGTTGGTTACCGATGCTCACCTGTACGCGGCAGTGCGTGGGGTGGAGGGGTGAGCGCGGTCATGCAGCGTTCGCTGCAGGCGAAGGAGGGTGATCGGCTGTTGGGACAGATCGAGCGGCAGCGCAGATATTTGATGGCCGCCTATAACGAATCGGCCACCGAGGTTGTCATCAACCGTGACGACGCGCGAAACATCTCTCATGTGATGACGGGATGGTTCCGTGACGGGGTGCCAAACCCTCAAGAAGTCGAGAGGAGAATTTTGTCCAGCGAGTGCTTCCTGTTTGGCATCCCGTTATGCGCCCCGGTTTGGCACACCGACGAACCGGTGGTCGTAGGCAAGAAGCGCGTTATCAGATTCAGTGATGTTCAGATCGAGCGCGCCATCGCCGGGCGCCAATACGTGGACGACCAGCCGGCTAGTGTCGAAGAACCCTGGCAGCCCGAGAGCGGTTTGCCACGTCGTGGCGGTCTAGCCGTGAGGCTAGGCGACACCTTTGGCCGTGTGATCGGGCGCTTCATTGGGGGTGGACGGTGACTGACGACAGGATCCCCGCAGCCGTTACTGAGAATGAGCGCTGGATCGTTAGGCACTCGGTTTGCGCGATCAAGGTTGAGCATGTGCAGACGGGCACGGATACGTCGCAGACGTACGTCGTGCTAACACCAATTGAGGGGAAGAGCGTCCGTTGGACTGACGTGGAATTTAGGAAGGTTGCTTGTCTCAAGTTGGACTGGATCAGGTGTGTTGAGCCTAACTTTGGCGTCCGCGAGAAAGTGGAGGCGCGGGAGAAGTGGGAGAAGGCCAATGCACGCGAGTTGTCTGAGTACAAGCGCCTGAAGGCCAAGTTCGGGACTGGATCCTGATGGCTGGCGGCCGCCCCTCAAAGTTCAAGCCTGAGTTCGTGTCACAGGCGCGAAAGCTGGCCGAGCATGGCCTGACCAACCGGGAGATTGCCGATTTCCTAGAGGTGGACATCGCCACGCTTTACCGCTGGCAGGGGGAGAAGGAAGGGTTTTGCGACGCCTTAAAGGCTGGCAAGGCTCCGGCCGATGATCGCGTGGAACGGTCCCTGTATCAGATGGCGGTGGGTTACGACCAGGACGCGGTGAAGATCTTCATGCCCGCGAACGCTGACAAGCCGGTTTACGCCAAGTACCTAGAGAAGGTGCAACCGAGCGCCGTCGCTGCCATCTTCTGGCTGAAGAACCGCCGCCCCGAGTTGTGGCGAGACAAGCCGGAAGGCTCGGACGATGACGGCCCGGCGCCGGCAGCAGTCACTGTCAACATCGTGAGCGGGCGGAAGAATGCCAACGCTTAACGAGCCACAGGCAGCGTTCTTGGCCCTGCCGCACAAGTTCCGTGCGTTCGTGGGCGGCTTCGGCTCGGGCAAGACCTGGGTTGGATCCGGGTCGCTGTGCCAGCACGCCTGGGAGCATCCGCGTATTCCTGCGGGCTACTTTGCGCCCAGCTATCCGCAGATCCGCGACATTTTCTATCCGACGATTGAGGAAGTGGCCTTTGACTGGGGCCTCAAGACCCAGATCGTCGAGTCCAACAAGGAAGTCCACCTGTATTCCGGCAAGGCTTACCGGAGCACGATCATCTGCCGTTCCATGGAGAAGCCCGCGTCGATCGTGGGCTTCAAGATCGGCAAGGCACTGGTCGATGAGATCGACACGCTGAAGAAGCGCAAGGCGCACGAGGCGTGGCGGAAGATCATTGCCCGTTTGCGCGTGAAGTCGCTGGGCCTGCAGAACGGCATCGATGTAACGACCACCCCAGAGGGGTTCAACTTCGTCTACGAGCAGTTCCACCAAGTGCCGAGCCAAAGTGCGGAGAAGGCTGCGCTTTACGGAATGGTTCGGGCTAGCACCTACGATAACGAGATCAACCTGCCCGAGGATTACATTTCCTCGCTGTTCGAGACGTATCCCGAGCAGCTGGTCCTGGCGTACATCGACGGCGAGTTCGTCAACCTGACCTCTGGGTCGGTGTACCCCGCATTCAATCGCAAGCTCAACAACACCGCTGCGACGATCCAGGAGGGCGAGGATCTGTATGTGGGCATGGACTTCAACGTCCTGAACATGACGGCCGAGGTCGGTGTTGTGCGCGATGGCGAGCCTATGGTTCTGGCCGAGCTGTCAGGCGTCCGTGACACCCCGGCCATGATTGATGCGTTGCGTGAGGAATGGCCCGAGCATCGCCTGATCGTGCATCCCGATGCCAGCGGGAAGAACACCCATACCAACAACGCCAGCGTGTCGGACCTAGGGCTGCTGCGGGCGGCCAAGAACATCACCGTCCGTGTGAACCCTTCCAACCCATCCATCCGCTCGCGAGTGGTCAGCGTCAACTCCATGCTGTGCAACGCCCGAGGCAAACGCCGTCTCAAGGTCAACGTGGCCAAGTGCCCCAAATTGGCCGAGGCGTTGGAAAAGCAGGCGTACGACGACAACGGAATGCCTGACAAGACCACAGGGTTCGACCATCCGCCGGATGCCTTGGGTTACTGGATCCACACCATGTTCCCCGCAGTGGCCAGCGCCCGCGAGCGTGCCCATCAACGCCCCGCAGTCATCAAACCGTTCACCAGGAACTGGCTTGAGACGCGCGACCCAGACAACGACCCCGCCAATCGGCGTAGGGAGATGCTATGACCCCGAATGACGACGTGCTGGTGTCGACGATCGACGCCGATGCACTGGCCGAGCAGCAGGCGACTGTGGAAGAACAGGCCCGGCTCGCCGAGGAAGCTGACTGTAGGAAGTGGCTCAAGGCCATCAAGGACGCCCGCGACTTCGACAAGGAGGCGCGCAAGGGCTACGCGATGGACCGGACCTACTGCCGCGGCCAGGCCAACACCGACGTGTTCGACGTCTACGTGAACATCGCCGGGACCTACGTCGACATTCTTACCGGGTTCCTCTACGCCCGCGACCCTGACGTGGACGTGCTGCCAGCAGCCTCCTGCGGTCCCTCACGATTGGAGCAGGCGCGTCAGCTCGGCAAGACGATGGAGATCGTGATCGCCAGCCTGTGGAAGAAGGGCAAGCTGAAGCTGGCGATGGATGACATGGTCCGCTCCGGCCTCTCGGTCGGCATCGGCTGGATCAAGGCGGCCTGGCACAACCGCACCGAGCGGGATCCGATGATCGAGCAGCAGATCTCGGACCTGCAAGACAACATCCAGCGCATCCAGCGCATGGAAGTGGACATGGCCAAGGGTGACGCGGTCGATCCGGATGCGCTGCGTGCGGAGTACGAGCAGCAGTTGCTTGGCCTCGAAAGCCAGGTCGAGACAGTCCTGTCCCGTGGCATGTTCATCGACTTCGTACGGGCCGAGGACATCCAGGTGTCGACTGAAGTGTCGAGCCTGAAGCACTACCTCAACTCGCCCTGGATCGCGCACCGGTCTTTCATCACGCTGGAGAAGGCCAAGGAGCAGTTCCCGGAAGCTGCGGATGACCTGGGCAGCGCAAGCCAGTATTTCCCGGTGAAGGCTGAGGACATGACCTCGCCGAGCAGCAACCCGCTTGAGCGTACGTCGGCCGATGACGCCGAGTCGTTCCGTTCCGGCACTGGCGCGGTGAACTCAACGGCTGCCCACTTGTGCGTGTGGGAGCTTTGGAACCGGGAAAGCAATGTCATCATCACGGTGGCCGAGGGGCTCAACAAGTATCTGCGAGCTCCTTACACGCCGGGGGAGGCGACAACCCGGTTCTACCCGTTCTTCCAGTTCGCCCCGATCTGGGTCGACGGTCAGCGTCATCCTCAGTCGCTCATCAGCCGGTCGCGTTCGCTGCTGGACGAGTACAACCGCATCCGCACGAACTATCGCGAGCACCGTAAGCGCGCCATTCCAAAGATGGGCTTCGACAACGGCGCAGTGGAGCCGGACGAGGCCAAGAAGATGGAAGCCGGCGCGACGGGCGAGATGGTTGGGCTGAACCTCAATGGGCAGGCATCGCAATCTGTCCTGTTCCCGATCCAGTACAACCAGATCGACGCAGCCCTCTACGACACGGGCGTGATCCGCGCCGAGTTGGAGATGATCTGGGGTATTCAAGAGGCGCTGTCCTCTAGCATCAACGTCGCCAAGACTGCGACGGAGGCCGAGATCGCCAGCCAGGGCACGGAAAGCCGCCTGGGCTACATCCGTGATGGGCTGGAAGGCATGTCGAGCGACCTGGCGCAGTACACGGCCGAGGTGTCGCTGCAGGAGCTTCCAGGAGAAGAGGCTGCGGTCATGGCTGGACCCGAGGCTTATTGGCCCCAGCAGCTTGGCCCTGAGAGCCTGCAATCCTTGGTCAACGTCGAGATCCGCGCTGGGTCCTCTGGCAAACCGAACACCTCTGCACGCATGCAGCAGTGGGTGCAGATGCTGCCGCAACTCGGCGAAGCAATCCCGGCGATCGGTCAGTTCCTCGGCTCCCAGCCACAGGAGGTCGGTCGCGCCCTGGCAGAGCTCGTCAAGGAGACCTTCGAACGCACAGGCGAGCGCATCGATCCGGAGCGATTCATTCCGGCCGCGCCTCCCGTGCAGCAGGTCGCGCCTGGGACGCCGATCGACCCAACCCAGCTGCCGCCCCGGGGCGTGATGCCCGAACAGATTCCGCAAGAACTACCGCCTCAACTCATGCCCGCCGCCTAAGAGACCACATATGGACCCGACTGAAGAAAACCTCACCACTGAGCAGCCCGTCGAGGCTGTTGAGGCCCCGGCCGCTGATGCGCCTGTAGCAGAGCTTGCCGCGCCCGAGGACCCGTTCCTCAAGGGCGTGGAGGAAGCGACTGCCGCGGAGGCTGTTGTCGATTCCGAAGCCCCCGTTGTTCCGGAGGGCGATCCGGCTGCCGAGCTGGCGCCAGAGGTAGACCCGAAGCCCGAAGGCCCCGCAGTAGAGGATCCCAAGCCTGACGACAAGCCAAAGGACGTGGAGGCCGAGATCAAGGAGCTTGGCATCACGAACGAGCGGACGCAGAAGCGTTTTCGCGAGCTGACCGAGCGTGCCGCCGAGGTCGAACCGCTGCGCACCCGTGCGGCCAAGGCCGAGGAATGGGAGCAGACAATTCAGTCCACCGGCACGAACCCGGAGCAATTCGGCGCGGCCCTGAACTACCTGCGCGCCGTGAACAGCGGCAGCCCTGATGCGATGGAACAGGCCTACGGCATCATGCAGAAGGAGCTGCAGTGGCTGGGCGAGAAGCTGGGAAAAGAGGCGCCAGGCTTTGACCCACTGTCCAAGCACGCCGACTTGCAGGCCAAGGTGGATTCGGGCGACCTGACGCGCGAGGTTGCCTCAGAGTTGGCTGCCCACCGCCAGCGTGGCGCCCTGGCCACCGAGCACAGCCAGACACAGACGCAGCGCCAGCAGCAGGAGGCCGATTACAACACTGGCATGCAGCAGGTTGTGTTGCTGGGCAACCGCCTGCGCACGTCAGATCCAGCGTTTGCACAGAAGATGCCGTTCTTGGCGCCGGCCGTGGAGCTGATCCAGAAGACGCTCCCGCCAGCTCAATGGGCGCAGGCAGTGCAAGATGCCTACACGCGCCTGCCAGCCATTGCCGCGCCTGCACCGGCACGTCCTGCCACGCCATCTCCGATCCGGGCCGCTGGCGCTCCCTCTATGCAGGCCAAGCCGAAGAACGACGTTGAAGCTTTCAGCATGGGCGTCGACCTGGCCCGGGCCAGGGGTGTGTAGCGGCTGGATTCCAACGTTGAACGAGCCCGCCACGCGCGGGCTTTTTCTTGTCTGCAATCTCCGTTGACACAGCGCCTCGCGCAGGCAATCTCATCCCATCGGCACCAGCCGACACCGCGTGTGACGTAAGCCGGGTTCGCCACCGGTAGCGCTGAAATGAGGATGTCGCGTCCCTCGAACGCGGAAAGACCCAAGGCCCCACGGCCTCTCTTTCCCTATTCGAGACACGACCATGCCCTTGACCACTGCACAGCTGCTGCGTGGCGCCAGCTACCAGCTGGAGTCCTACGCGACCAGCGATCCCATCGACCAGTTCACCAGCGACCGCCCCCTGGCGTCGTGGCTTATTGCCAACAAGTCCGAATCGGTGTTCGGCAACGGCATCTTCAACGAGAAGGTGCGCTACACCAACGATTCGAACTACCAGAACTACACCGGCGACGACCAGGTCACCTACAACCGCAAGGACACTGTCCGCAAAGCGCCGTTCCAGCACTACGAAGCGCACGACGGCTTCACGCTCAACGAAACCGAGCTCTCCAATAACGGCATCATCCTGACCGACGACCGCAATGCCGTCATGACGGACGCTGAGAAGATCCAGATCGTGGACATTCTCAAAGAGAATCGCGCCACGCTGAAGGACGGCTTCCAGGAAAACTGGGACGTTGAAGTCCATCTGGATGGTTCGACCAACACCAAGGCGGTCCCGGGCCTGGATGCGCTGATCAGCACCACGCCGGCCATCGGCACCATCGGCGGTATCGATGCGGCCGCGGCGACCTACTGGCGCAACTGGGCCAACATGGGGATCAACACCGGCACCGCCGGCACGCTGATTGCCGCCATGGAAGTGCTGTGGCGCCAGTGCACCACCTACGGCGGCATGCGCCCGGACTTCATCCCGGTGGGCTCGGCCTTCTATGACGCCTTCCAGAAGGACGCGCTGGCTGTCGTACAGCGTCAGATCCAGATGGGTGCCGGCGGCGGCATGGGCGGCGTCAACATTGACCCGTCGACCAAACAGCTGTCCTTCAAGGGCGTGCCGGTCGTGTGGGACCCGACCTTCGACAAGCTGGACGACCTGCTGGGTGCGATTACCTACCCGTGGAAGAAGCGCGCCTACTTCCTCAACAGCAAGACCATCAAGCTGCGCCCGGTCAAGGGCCGCTGGATGGTGCAGCGCACCCCGGCCCGCATGTACGACCGCTACACGCACTACTTCGCTGTGACCTCGGACTACGGTCTGACGATCAACAAGCGCAACGCCAACGCGGTCATGTCCATCGCCTGATCCACCACACGCCGGGAGCTGAGTGCTCCCGGCTAGGAGAACTGCAATGCCCAATCTCGCAACTATCCCCGTCCCGGCGACCGTCTCTGCCGGCGCTGCGGTGGCCCTCAACAAGACGCCGCTCCTGGGTGGCCAGGGCCGCGAAGGCAAACTGTCGCTGCCCAATGGCGGCCTCGGTACTGGTGTCGTCCAGATCCAGGGCGCACCGCGTCCGGTTGCTGGCGGCGTTCCGGCCAATGGCGACTACACCACGATCACCACGCTCAATAGTTCGTCGGCGCCGATGGTGGAAATCGCAGACCTGCCGGATTTCATTCGCGCCAACGTGACCACCGCTCCGCCGGCAGCCACCAGCCTGATTTTGGAGGGCGTCCAGTGAGCACCACGACCCTGAAGCAGATCACCGTGCTGATCGATCGCGACGCGAGCACGACCATCCCGGCCACCATCTTCGAATACGAACTGCCTGTGCTGGAGCAGATCTACAACGAAGAGCAGCTGACGACGAACGAGACCAAGTCGGTCAAGGTCGAGGACTTCGATGCCGAGAAGGCGTACGACGGCCTCAAGACCAAGTACCGCAGCTCGGAAGGCACCACTGCGCTTAAGACGATCTACCCGAACCTGGCGGCCTTCAAGAAGGCGATCCCGGTGGCCAAGAAGGGCGCCGCTGGCAACGACGACGAGGGCAGCGACGACGCGTCGCTGTCCGAAAAGACCGTGGCCAAGATCAAGGAAGCCTTGCCGGATCTGTCGGACGAAGAGATCGACCAGCTGGAATCGGACGAGAACGCCAAGGACTCGCCGCGTGCTGGCGTCCTGTCGGCGATCGAGGCCGAACGCGCGAGCCGCGAGGCGGAGTAAGTCCCCGCTTGGCGGCGGGACTGGCGGCCGGACGGGGCAACTCGCCCGGCCGTTTTTCTAGGAGGCGAGATGGCTGATCCCATCAATTACAACTGCGAGTGCGACGACGACTATCCGCGCGTCACGCTGCTGGACATGCGCAAGCGTCTGATGCGCCGGCTGGGCTTCGCAGTGCAGGCCAACAACCCGCCGCCTGGCATGGCCGACCTGCTCAACGACTTCATCCAGAACGCACAGGAGATGCTGTTTCGGCGGTATTCCTCGCTGCGCCGGGAGCGTTATTTCACCTGGAACATGCAGGCTGGCGTCAGGTTCTACGACTTGGACGCCAATGCTGACGCGTGCACCAAGCAGCTTGATCCGCTGATGATCTCGTGGGTAGGCGTTTCCCAGGGAGACGAGACCTGGCGTCCTCTGGTGAACGGCATCGATCCGGTGTTCTACACGTCAAACCTCACCGGAATCCCCGATCACTACGAGGTGCGGCAGTGCATCGAGGTATCGCCGCCGCCCGCTGACGACACGTGGCAACTGCGTATCAAGGGCCAGTTCGGCCTGATGCCGCTGGTGGCAGACACGGACTACACGACAGTCGAACCTGAGGCGATCTTCTTGCTGGCTCTGGCCAACGCCAAAGCGCACTACGGACAGCCAGACGCAGGCAACTACGCCCAGCAGCTCGCCGCCTACATCAGAGATCTGGTCCGCGGCTCTCACCAGACGAGTCGGTATCTGCCTGGCAAGGGCGACTACCGTAACGCGGTGCGGCCGGTGCCGGTTGGCGGCTGGCCGGAGTCGCCCTGATGCGTACCCAGGCACTATCCGCGGTCAAGGCAGGCATCACCAGGCTTCGCGACAAAGGCGGCGCGTCACCTGACAGCCTCTATGACCTGAAGAACGGATACGTCACCGCTGCGCGCACCATAAGAGCGCGGCCCGGCACGCGCATACATCGCACACTGCCGGCCGGCACCAAGGGGCTGGTCTACTTCCGGGGCGAGTTCGTGGTCTTTGCCAACGAACCCATGGTGACGACAGATCTTGGCTTTTCGGTTGAGGTGCTGAAACATCCCAGTGATTCAGCCGCAACGCTTCAGGAAATCCACTTCGCGGCCCCGTTCCTGGGTTACCTCTATGTCGCCGCCGAGTTCACCAATGGGGACGTCTTCCATTTCTGGCTCGAGAAAGGCGAGCCATGGCAGGCAGGCAAGACCTACTTGCCCGGAGCTATGGTTACGCCGACCACGCCCAACGGGCTTGCCTACCGACTGCAGAGCGGCACGGGTGCATACACCCCATGGGCCGCCAATGTTGCCCGAAACATGGGCGATGTCGTGGTGCCAACGACCGACAATGGCTACAAGTACACCGTTACGGAAACGACGGGCGACGGATCGCGCTCCGGGACGACTGAGCCGACGTGGCCTACGACGGCGGGCGAGACGGTTTATGAGGACGCAAACATCGAGAATCCGCTAGGCGGCAACGAGTCCACGACCGCCGCGCCGACTGTGCCGACGTCCGTCTCCGATCGCTACGGCACAGGGAATCAGGCGGGGACCACCTGATGGCCGTTCCTGTTTGGCAGCCAGGCACCCTTTACTCGCCTGGCGACATCGTCCAGCCCATCACCGCGCCTGCTCCGACGTCAGCACAAGCTGCGAACGGAGATTTCAGCGCGGGCGCGACGGGTTGGGATTTTACCGGCGGTGCCGCGTACGCCTCCACGGGAGGCTATTCGGGCAACGGGCCCTGCGTGCAGATGCCCGGCAGTGTGGCCGATGGCTTGGCGCTCAATCAAACCAAACTCGTCATTCCGACCTCAAGCAGTTCTTTTGAAGCAAGCGCCATGATTAACCAGGGCGCGGCCATTGCTGGCGCGACCAAGGGCTGGGTGGAAGTTCGCTGGTATGACGAGGACGACGGACTGCTTAGCAGCGTCCAAGGCAACATCATTGCTGACAGCAGTGGAGCGTTCTGGAAGAAGTCCACCGTTACTGCCACGCGCCCATCCGGGGCTGCATATGCACGCGCCGGCATCGGCCTCTTTTCCGTTGCCGACCACACACATCCAATCTTCGGCGACAGCCTGACAGTTAGCGGAACCTTCGCCGGACTCCCTGAGGGCTTGGTCTACAAGGCGGTGCAGGAAGCCTCGGGCTACTCGGCATCAACCGAGCCGGCCTGGCCGCCCATCCTGGGCCAGACAGTCATCGACAATGACGTTATCTGGGAAGCCGAGTCGTCGACGCGAGTCACTTGGGAGGCGTCACCCCTCTACGTGAGCGGTGCTGCCGAGCCTACATGGCCAACTGCAATCGATGGCTACGTGGTAGATGGCTCGATTAACTGGAAGGCGGTATCGCGCAGGGTTGAAGATGAGAATTGCCCGAACTCCAAGTTCGTGGTGATTGCCGCCTCCAAGGTCTACGCGCTGGATGACGACATTGCGCGCTACTGCGCAACCGTCAATCCGCTGGACTGGACCACAGAGAACGACGCCGGCTATATCCCCATCGGCTTGCAAAACTACGGATCGAACCCGTTCCAGGCAATGGGCCTGTACCGCGGCAACCTGATCCCGTTCAACGCGGAAGGCTTCCAGCTCTGGCAGGTCGATGAGGATCCGGCAAGCATCGCGTTTCTGGATGCGCTTCCGATGGGCAGCACTCAGCATCATGCTATTGCGCCAGTCTCCAACGACCTGTTCTTCCTGTCGTCGCAGGGCGTCCGCACCGTCGGCATTGCGGCTAGTTCGACCAACTTCCAAGCGGGTGACGTCGGCATGCCGATCGATCCATTGGTTAAGGACGTCATGGCCAATGCTGCAGCGAACGGCGTCACCCCCATCGGACTTTATTACCCCAGCGCAGGACAGTATTGGCTTGCGTTCTCCAAGTACGATGAAACGGGGCCATCCATCAGCGGCTCGGCGCCTGATGGCGATTTGATCGAGGTATACCCCGGCTACACCTACGCCGTTACACCTGGCAGCTCGCCAATCAAGCGTGTGTTTGTAAGCTACGGCGCACTGCCCTATGGGCTGACATTTGAAGACGGTGTGATTGAGCCTGGGTCGCCAACGATCGCGGGCACATACGCATTCAAAATTAGGGTTGAAGATGAGAACGGTCTAGCGGCGGTGCTGTCTGACTCAATTGATATCACGCTGCCCTGGTATGCGGTGGATGGCACAAACATTTCGTACATGGTGGGCTCTAAGAATGGGGCCGATTGGAATCACCCAAAGGCTACGACTCCGCCGGTGACCCTAACCGAATACAGGATCGCGATCTCGCACAACGGGAAGATCGTGCTAATGAATTTCCAGGGTAAAGGAGGTGTTACGTCAGACTCTGGAGCGACGTGGACTCCGATAGACCTATCGTCAGCTGACTCGTTGAAAACGGGCATCCACGACGGGACTTCTTTCATTATCGTGGGCAATGGAGGGTCTGTAATTTGGTCCGATGATGGAACCAGCTTCACGCAGGTGACTGTGTCGGCGACGGGCGATGACGGAACCCGAAATTTTGCCGGCGTTGCGGTGATCGGCAGTCGACTGGTTGCTGTCCAGTCGCATTACTCCATCAGCACTGATCACGGCCGGTCATGGTCAGCCATGTCTAACGCCACCTGGATCATCGGTAACGGGATCCAGATGCGGGCAGTCGCTTCCAGTGGCGTCCTGGCTCTCGCAGCTGGCGATGGCAACAGGATGGCCACTTCGCCAGACGGTGAGAACTGGTCAGAGGTAGCGTCGCCATTTGCAGGGTCATCGCCGATCACCGTGGTGAGTTACTCAGAACCTAATGGAACTCCGCTTTGGGTGCTGGGAAACGCGAGCGGACAGCTTGCCTACGGTCCGACCCCATCAAATATGGCGGTGGCGGCTTTCAATTTGGGTAGCGAAGTTTCCTCGTCGTGTGGAGCGTACGGCCGCGTCGTGATCGGCGGCACCGTGGGCCGCATGGCCGAAACGACCAATGGCAGAGACTGGAATCTGCTCGAAAACCCATCCACTTCCACGATCTCCGCAATCACGGTGTCTCGCTGATGGCCTCCCAGGTGTTCGTCTACAGCATGTCTCGGATCGGCTCGGTAGGGGCGTGGTCGCGATACGTGTTTCCGTTCGCGATAGATGACTGGGCCATCGCGGGCGACGTGCTCTACATCCGATCCGGTGATTACATCTATCGGATTGACGATGAAGCCGTTGGCGACGAAACCGCGCCCAGCGAGATCACGCTCTTCGATGGGGTAATTCAGTGGCCGTGGTTGGATTTTGGACAGCCAGGGGTCACCAAGATGGTCTACGGCGTCGATATGGTCGGGCAGGGCGATGTGAACCTGCAGATTGGATACGACCAGACAAATACGGGCGCCTTTACGGACCCCTACATCATCCCGGCTGACACCGTTCCAGGGACGGTGATCCCTATGCCGCTTTCGGCGCCATCGATGTCCGTCAAGCTGACATACGACGGCTCTGTCCAGTGGCAGTTCAACGCCATGACCGTCTACCTCAATGACAACCGGGGCATGTCGTGAGTCCGTTGAATCAACGCGGCCCACTGTCACGCTTTGACCCATGGTCGATGCCCGGCTCCCTTCAAATTGTGTCCCGGTCGAGCCGGATCATCTGGTGTACCTGTGTCACCAGATGCGCGAGGAAGAACGGGAGCAGTACACCGTGATGACTGGTCAGATCTATCACCCTGGGCAGGCAGCACGCCGTTTCATCAATGCTGCTGGAGACGCGCCGCGGCTTTGCTCAGTGACGGTCGTCGGTGCAGATGGCTATCCGGCTGTTGCAGGCGGCTACGAATACGTGTCTCCGGGCGTCTGGCAGAGCTGGATGCTGGGTACAGCACAAGGCTGGGCCGGTCATTGGCGCTCGATCACCAAGGCATCCCGCTGGGTGGCCGATCGTGCCTTCGATATCGGCGCTCATCGCTTGCAGATCCAATGCTTGACCAGTCGCCGCGCTGCGCTGACGTGGTTCGACAAGGCCTTGGGATTCAGCCCCGAAGGCGTGATGCGGGGATACGGGCCTGCCGGCCAAGACGTGGCGCTTTATGCGCGCCTGAGGGGTGACTGATGGGCTCTCCGAGCAACAAGGCGCAGACGCAAGCGGCCCAGAACCAAGCGTGGAGTCAGAGCCAGATCGACCGATCAGTCGGCGCGATCAATTCTGCCTATTCGAACCCGAGGCGCGAGGCCGACATCCAGGACTTCCTTGGCGCCTCTCGGGAGTACTACGGCAATGAACTGGGCCGCCAGAAGACGATCGCCGATCGGAGTACAAAATTCGCCCTGGCACGCAATGGACTTACAGGTGGGTCCGCGGCAATCGACGCCAACCGCCTGTTGGGTGAGAACTACCAGCAGGGTGTGCTGAACGCAGATCGCTTGGCTCAGGGTGCAGCCGCTGACCTGCGATCTGCCGATGAGCAGTCGCGCCTGAACCTGATTGCCCAAGCCCAGCAGGGCGCGGACATGACCACCAGCGCCAGCCAATCGGCATCGGCGCTCAGGAACAACCTCGCTTCGGGCAACGCCGGGGTGAAGGCCGATGCGCTTGGCGACGTGTTTTCCGGCCTGTCCAACATCTGGACCACCAGCCAGAACAACGCTGCGCAGAACCGCGGCTATCGCGACGTCTACAACCTGCTTTACACGCCCGGCTTCGGCTACGGGGGAAGCAAGTGACCAAGATCCGACCCGCCACCCGAGAGGACGTGCCGCGCATCGTCGAAATGGCCGAGCAGTTCTACGCGACAACCAGCTATCCCGGCTTTGCGCCACTGGCAAAAGAGTCGGCGGCAGGTTTGGCGATCGTCACGATGGATCATTTCCTGCTGCTAGTGGTGGAAGTGGAAGGTCGCGTGTGCGGCATGGTCAGCCTTTCCTTTGAGCCGTTCACCTTCAACGTCAACGTGACGGTCGCCAACGAGATCGCGTGGTGGATGGATCCTGAGGTTCGCGGCCTGGGCCTGGCTACTGAGTTGCTGCACGAGATGGAAGAGGCGTGCCGCGCCAAGGGCATCAACGTCATCCGCATGGCGCTGATGGCCAATAGCCCCGACAAGGCAAGAATCCTCTACGAGCGCATGGGCTATGTCCACACGGACAGCCACTTCATGAAGGTCCTCAGCTAATGGCCTACGCGACCTCAACCTACTTGGCGCTTGCCGCTGCCGCCGCTGCTGCCGGCGGCCAGTACTACAACACCCAGCAGACGGCCAAGCACCAGGATAACCAGCTTGCGGCTCAGCTCCGGCAGCAGCAGGCAAATCAGGACAAGGCCAATGCTCAGGTCAACCAGACGATCGCACAGCGCGCCGCATCGAACGACGATGGAGAACGCCAGACAACGCTGGATCAGTACCTGACGGCCACGCGTGCCAATCAAGGTGCGGCAACCGCTGGTCTGCAGCAGGCCGGCGCCACGTCGAACGCCTACAAGACCTCCGGCGCGGACGCATCACTGGGTATCGCCGACTACGGCTCCAAGATCGCCAATCTGATGAGTCGCATCGACGCGCCGAACCAACAGCGTCAGCGCGAGGCGCTGGAGAGTGCGCAACTCGGTTCCAATCTCGGCTTGCTCGGTCGGCAGGCGCAGGGGGACGATTTCCTGGCCCAGCTCAAGCTCCGCGGCATCACGCGCAACCCGTGGATCGATGCTGGCTCACAGCTGCTCGGAGGTGTCGCGGGTGGCCTGGCTAGCAGTGCTGGGACAACGGCGGCAACAGGCGCCTCTGGATGGGGCGCATTCGGGTCCAGCAGCCCTTACTGGGTGGGAGCAGCGTAATGGCAAGCGGATGGGGTGATCTCGGCGCGGCGCTTGCGGGTGGCGGCCAGGGCAGTACGCAGGCATACCAGAAGGGCAAGGAAAACGCGGCCCGCCTTGGCTTGTTGCTGGCTCAGGCTCAGAAGGAGACCGATGAGCGCGTTGCGCGCGATCAGCTGCAGACCTCAATCTCCGGTGCTGGGTATGCGCCCGAGCAGGCGAATCTGCTGGCGACTGCGCTGCGCGGCGGCTTTGACCCGACCAAGATCAGCGGCTATGCCGGCGACGTGCAGGAGCAGGGCTTCCGCGGCGCGTCGGTGGCCGATGCATTGGCTGGTAACTGGGGCGGTGCCAACGCGAACCTGATGGGCGTTGCCAACGGCCCCGTTGAGCTCGCTTCGGTACAGGGTCAGAACCTGATCAACAACCGGCTGCTGCCGGGTGGCGGGGGTATTTCAACGACCGAGCAGGGCCGTTCCGCGATCGCCACCGATGCGGCGCAAGCAGCGGCCTCGCGGGCTAGCGCGGCGAACTCCTACGCGTCTGCGGCTCGTACCCGTCAGAGCACCGGAAATGATGCGCTGCAATTCGCGCTTGAGCGGACAGGTCAGTGGAATCCTGGCGGGAAGCCATCCACAACCTCCGACGGAAAGCCGCTAAGCGCCCCAACGATCAACAAGCTAGCGAGCGACGCTGACAAGCTTGCAAACACCAATGCATTGATCAGCGCATTCCAAGGCGACTTCGCTGGCAACGGGACCGGCGGTGATCTTGAGAATCTCTTGGGCCGCATGGGTTGGCAGGGTGGGATGACTGGCGCTACTCCCGGACAAGCAGACTGGTGGCAGCGTTACGACCGCCAGAAGAATGTCGTGCGCAACGAGCTGTTCGGCGCCGCGCTGACTCCGGGGGAAGAAGCCGCCTTCGACAAGGCCGATATCAACCCCAACATGTCGGCGGAGACGATTCGCACCAACCTCGGCGTCCAGGCTCAGACGATTCAGCAGGCGCTCCAGCGGCAGGCACGTACATGGCAGGCGCAGGGCTACAACGCCAACGCGTTGCGCGAGGCTACGGGCTTGCAGGACTTCGGCAGTGGCAGCCTCAGTGACGCGCTGAAGGGCGGCGTTCCTTCGCGGCCGACGCCTGCTGCTGTAGCCGGACAGGCGCCGCGCGCGCAAGTAAGAACTGGCACCGCGAACGGCCGGCGGGTCGTTCAATATTCCGACGGGTCGACCGAATATGCCGATTGATCCCTCTCAGGTTGTCTGGGATGACGAGCAGACGCCACTTGAAATCACGATCCCTGGCGGAAAACGTGAAAGTCAGGTAGCAACTCCTATCGATCTGAGCCAGGTCAAATGGGACGATGAGCCCGCACCTGCAGCCAACAACTCCGACTTCGCCCGGATGATTACCGGCTCACCGGCGCCAGAACAGCCGCTCACCGCCTTGCAGGGTCTTGGCGCTGGCCTCCGTTCTGTTCTGCAGGGTGCCGGCGGGCTGGTCGGAGCACTCGGCGGCGATGCGGTGAACCGCTATCTCGTGCCAGGTGAGCAGCCCAGCTATCGCGATGCGGCATCCTCCCTAGCCGACACACTGGGCCTGTCCAAGCCGCAGACCAGCGGCGAGAGGATCATCGGTGACATCGGCGAGGCGCTGGCAGGGACGGGCCTGACGATGGGTGCAGGCGGTCTTGCGTCCGCTGCTGCAAAAGCTCCGGGCGCACTGGCCAGCCTTGGCGAGTTCCTGACCGCGCAGCCTGTGCTGCAGACCGTCAGCACGGCGACCGGCGCTGGAGCTGGGTCACTCGCTCGCGAGGGTGGCGCAGGAGCGGGCGGACAGCTCGCAGCTGCGTTGGCCGGTGGGCTGGCGCCAGGCGCTCTGGCGTCGCTTCCGCAGATGGCCCTCCGTGGTGCGGCCCGTGGCGCCAGTCCAGAGAAGATGCTTGAGCGAGTGGGCCAATTCGACGCGGCCGGCGTCTCGCCGTCTATGGGACAAGTCACTGGCAACCGCGGTCTGCAGGCTCTGGAAAGCACCCTCGGCAGTGTGCCCGGTGGTGCCGGTCGCATCGACAAGTTTGCCCAGCAGCAGGCCGGTCAGTTCGGCGGTCAGATCGATCAGGTTGCCCGCGATCTGTCGCCACGCGGCAGGGCGGTCACGCCCGAGCAGGCGGGCCGGGCGGTGGTGCAGGGCATTGAAGGGCCTGGCGGCTTCATTGAGCAGTTCCGCAATCGCTCCGGGCAGCTCTACAAGCGACTGGACGACTCGATCCCGGCCGAGCTGCCGGTGCCGGTCGCGAACGCCTTGGCCTATCTGGAAAAGGAGTCGACGCCCATCGCAGGCGCCACGGCAACGTCCGAGCTGCTGTCCAATCCTCGTCTCGCGAAGATCGCCGAAGCGCTTCAGGCTGACGTGCAGGCCGGCAACGGCAACATCCCTTACGAGGCTTTGGCGCGCCTGCGGTCTCAGGTGGGTGAGGCCATCTCGGATGCGGGCTTGATGAGCGACCAGCCCACCCGTCAGCTCAAGGGGCTCTACGGCACGCTGACTGACGACCTCAAGACTGCGGCCGACACGGCGGGTCCCCAGGCACGCTCAGCCTTCGACAGGGCCAATGCTTACTACGCCGCCGGCAACAAACGCCTTGACGACATCAGCCACGTGATCGAGAAGAACGGCGGGCCTGAAAAGGTCTTTGCCGCCGCGACCTCGGGCGTCAAGGACGGCGCCACCACGCTGCGCCAGGTCATGCGCAGCCTCCCCGAAGACTCGCAGCGTGAACTGTCCTCCGCCTTCCTGCGCCGTATGGGGCGCGCCACGCCTGGCCAGCAGGACGCGGAAGGCGCGGTCTTCTCGATGGATCGCTTCCTGACGAACTGGAACTCGGTGTCGCCGGAAGCCAAAAGCACCTTGTTCGGGCGCTATGGCAAAGGCTTCAGTGCCGACATGCAGAAGATCGCGGACGCTGCAGATGCGGTGAAGTCTGGATCCAAGGTCTTTGCCAACCCGTCAGGCACGGCCAGGAAGGAGTTTCTCATCGGCCAGACAGCAGGCACGGTGGCCGGTGCGGTTGGAGCAGCTGCAATGGGCAACCCCGCTCATGCTGCTGCAATCGTTCTTGGGTCGTTGGGTGGGGCCGGTAGCGCAAACCTGGCCGCGAGATTCTTGACGAATCCTCGGCTGGTGAAGTGGCTTTCCTCTACCACGACAAAGCCAGTTGGCTCAGTAATGGCTTCCTGGCAGGCACTCCGCAACATTGCGAATGACGAGGGCGACGGAGAGATCCGCGACTTCGCCGAACAGCAGATTAGCGAACAAAAAAGCCAGAGAAGCCCCAAATAAAGGCGGCGATCGCACCGCAGAAAATGAGGGCAATCAAAGCCAGCATCGGAATCGGGCTCTTGGCCCCCTTCGTCAGTCGCTCCGCCTCCATCTCCTTGAAGGACTTGGTCGGCGGGTACTCGGTTTTCTGCCAGTCGGTCATAGCCGAATCCTAGCAGCGGTTTCGCTTATATGAGTCTCACATTGACGTGAGATTTATGGTGGTGGATGATCCGCGCTCGATCGCTAGGAAGCGAGAAGGGGGAAGAATGCCAGGTTTGCCAGAGGTAGGAACGACGCTTCGCGTCGAGCACAAGATTGCCAACGATTACAGGGTGGAGTTCGTAAGCGGAGCGAGCCTTGCGGGGCCGATGCCCGACGGCACTTTCCGTTTGACTCTGCACCGTGACTTGATGTCGCCGGCTGTGGAACTCATGGAGGTCAAAGAACATAGTGCTGATGGTGAGTCGATAAGGTTTGCTATGAAGGGTGTGGAGAAGACTTCTTCTCCGATCGTCAAGGAAGATTTTGTCACCTTGGTCCTTACGCAATCGGCACTGAAGGATCTTGCCCGCCTGATCTCTCCCAAGGCCGAGGTAAAGGCTCAACCTGTCAGCCAGGAATAACCGATGGCTACTGCAGATTGGACTTCTCGGATTCGCGCGATCTCGGCGACTCCAGAGACAGAGGTGTGGATTCAAAAGATGTCTGAGCCGCCCGTCAGTTCGCTCGTTATGTCTCTGGCGTTTAGTGAAGAATTCGGCGAGGAAGTTCAGAAGCGAGTCCCCTTCGCAGTCACCCAGACTCTGGCAGAGTCAGTTGAAATGCCAGAGACAAAGCCCCAAGTTGAAGCCATGAGCGAAATGAATCGGGAAGAAGTCAAAGCGCGGCTTGAGGCTTCTGAGGCACGGGTCGCGACTGTCGTTGAGTCGATGCGTGCCGATTCAGAGGGTTTGCGTTTCGAGTTGCGTGAAGGACTTTCCCAAATCAAAGTCCTTGGTCAAATATCACAAGCGAACGCGGATAAGTTTTACGCCGACGCGCACAAGATGATGGCTGAATCACGTACGGTCCTGACAGAGATCAAGCTTGCCGGTGAGCAAAACAGAACAAATGTGATGGCAATGGGGTACAAGTTCGCGGCCTGGATCTTTGGCGCCGTTATCGCGCTCTCCGGTCTTTACTTCACCGTGCAGAAGGCAATCGCTGACCGCCCCGCGGCAGCATCAATACAAATAAGCCCAGCACCAGCGCCGAGTGCATCACAGCCACCGGCTGCTCCGGCGAAATGAACAAAGACCCCGCTTCGGCGGGGTTCTTTTTTGTCCGTTGAAACAGCGCCTTGCCCGGTCAGCATTTGGGCATGGCCAAGATCACACCGGAACAGGCAGGAGGCAGGAACGTCACGGCGTTCCTGGACATGTTGGCGGTGTCCGAGGGGACGAGCACGAGCCCGGCTACCAAGAACGACGGCTACGACGTGATCGTGACCGGCATCGACCGCAAGCCGGAGGTGTTCACCGACTATTCGGCGCACCCGTTCTCAACTGGCCGGCAGTCGAAAACGATCAACTCCAAAGGCCTGACCTCGAACGCCTCTGGGCGCTACCAGTTCATGCTCAAGGACTACGCGCACTACCGCGATCAGCTGAGGCTGCCGGACTTCGGTCCGTTGTCTCAAGACCGCTGGGCGCTGCAGCTCATCAACGAGCGCCGAGCGCTGCCCGACATCAAGGCGGGGCGCTTTGACGCCGCGGTCACCAAGGTCCGCAACCTATGGGCCAGTCTGCCAGGCGCGGGTTACGGTCAGCCTGAGCACGGCATCGACAAGCTGCGCGCCGCCTACGTAAAGGCGGGCGGGCTATTGGCAAGATCCGCTTAAGTATGGCTCGCCGACGGGAAGCAATCGCCGGTCTCGAAATGGTCATTCAAATGGCCGAGACCGCCAACGCACGGGCCACGCCCAAGCTTTTGGAGGCGATCGGTGATCGCGTCAGGAGTGCGGTCGATCTGCTGAAAGAGCCTGACAAGGACAAGCAGCGCATCGGCTTCATCCTCCTGGCAATTCAGCAGAGCACGGAAGTTCGCAAGCACATTCGGAATCGGAAGGAAGTCACTCGGGTCCATGTCATAGACCAGGACCTATATCACTGGGGCATGGGCCAGCTCCACACGCTGGCGATCACCTCGTGACTTGGGCTACCCGTAATGCGGGGTCGGCAAGAATCGGCATCGCAATCCTTGTCCTATTCCTCTACGGCATGGCGATGGCGGTTTTAGCAGCCGTAGCGATCCCTGACCAAAACCGAGATGCATTCGGGATGCTGGCGGGCGGTCTGAATACGGCAGTGGGCGGTGTCGTCGGCTACTTTTTCACGACAGCAAGAAGGGGGCCAGGCGCATGACAGGATCCGCCTTCCTGGCGCTGATTGGAGGCGTTCGCGCGGCCATCTTCGCGGGCCTGATGCTCGTATTCGCCGGCCTGTTCTTATGGAAAGGGCATGAGGCCAAGACGGTAGCGGCCGACTTCCGTGGTTACCAGGACAAGATGATCTCACTGACTGCAGCGGCCAAGAAAAAGGCGCAGCAGGCGCGAGACACTTTCATGCGCGCCTCGCTCGACAACGAACGCGCCTATCAAAAGGGGCAGCAAGATGCGCAAGACAAGCAGGATTCCGTTGTGGCTGCTGCTCGTTCTGGTGAGCTGCGGTTTCGGCAGTTGTGGCAAGGCTGTGTATCCACCTCCGCCCTCAGTGGCGAAGTTGCCCGCGCTGCCGGCGGAGAGGATGGTCAAGCCGACCTTCGGGCCGAAGCTGGAGGGCGAATTATTCGAGCCGGCTACGACGCCGACGACTGGATCATCTGGCTCCAGTCGGAATTGATTGCCACACGCAATCTTGCTGAGACTTGCGGGGCACACTGATGCAGAAGGTCAAGCTCAAAGATCAGCTTGGCAGAGTCATCCGACTTCCGACAGAAACGAAGCCGTCCACTCCGGTTGCGCCGTCGCCAGGAGCGACACCGCCTAGCAACAACGTTGTATCACCGCTGTGGCTGAAGATCCGTGAGATCCCAGGAGCAATACTGACTCTGGCAAAGACAGTGATCGATGATTTTGCTGACGGCCAGTTCCTCAGGTGGGACGCAGCGTCTGGCAGGTTTGTCGCGGGCGATGCAGACGGGCTTCCGTATCCGATCCTCACCGACCAGGTCGGCAATGTCCTCACGGATCAGGCGGGGAACACTTTGATTGGAAGCCTGCCTGCAATTCCGTTTGCTTGGCTTGTTGAACGCCCGACCACGCTCGCCGGTTACGGCATCACGGATGCCGCCAAGCAGCGCCAGGCGTACACCCTGACGACGCTACCCGTAGCGTCCTCGGGCGCACCTGACATCATGGTGACCAACCTGACCGGCGGCATGGAGCCATGCTGGTCTGACGGCACCAACTGGCGGCGCTACTCGGATCGGAGTATCGCGAACTGATGGCCCTCGATCCTTCCACTTCGTCTATCCGCGGCCTGCAGACCTCCGTTGCACTGGACGGCCTGACCGTCTCCGTGAGCCCCGGAGTCTGCTATGTGCCGGGGACCGGTCGCATCATCAGCGATGGCACGATGACGGCAACCCTGTCCAGCCCTGCTGCTAACACGTTCTACCACCTGTACGCGTACCAGGGTCCAAGCGGAACGATCGCGCTGGAAATCAGTACAACAGCGCCTGCAGCTCCTTATCTCGGCACGGCACGCTGCAAGACTGGAGACGTGTCGCGGCGATACCTTGCCTCCGGTCGCACCAACGCAAGTGCCAAATTCAGGCCGGCCAAGCACACCAGGCCGACTGACATCGGCAATAGGGTGATGCTGGATGCGGCTACGGCAAGCGGATCGCTGCCGACGACGCTGCTGTCAGCCCTGACCGCCACCACCGTGCAGACGATCGATCTGTCGAGCGTGGTCCCCGTCACGGCGACACGCGCCATCGTGCAGGTGTTGAATCCTTCCAGCCGCACGCTGTACGTCGGGCGCTCAGAAGCTGGAGTGGTCAGTACAACCAACTATCAGTACGCCGCGGTCCCTGGATCATGCCCGGTGCTAGACGTGACGCTTGATTCAACCCGGCAATTCACTTGTGTCCTCAGCTCGACGGACATCCTCGGCAACATAGTCGCCATCCTGACGGGTTCGGTCACGCTGAACCTGGTCGGCTACGAATTCGATAGGTAACCCCATGGCAGACGTCAAATTCCAGTATGCCGACCCGGCTCATTACCCTCCGGTCACGCCGGTCGGTACGGATGCGATCCTGATTCGCAGAGCCGATGGATCAACGAGCTCCGTCCTCATCTCCAGCCTATCGATCGGAGGCTCTGATCGATCCACCGTCACCGCACTGGCAATCGCCTCCGGGGTCGTCGCGATCAATGCAGCGCTGGGCGATTACTTCTCCCTGAGCCTGACGGCAAATGTCACGAGCATCACGTTCTCGGGCCTGACGGCAGGCAAGGGGTATTCCCTGATGATCGACATCAAGCAGGACGCGACAGGCGCCAGGGCCGTGACTTTGCCAGCGTCGTTCAAGGCCATTTCCGGCAGTGATACTGCAGTCCAGGCGGCTGCGAACGCCAAGACCAAACTCATCATCAGCACCACTGACGGCGGCACGACCTGGGCCTATTCGATGAAGCTGGTGGCAGCGTGAGTGTCATTGCGGCGCTGGGCGAGCTGATGTCACTCGGCGCGGCGGTAGGCGCATGGGTAACTGCCTTTTCCTTTTCCGGCTCGGGTAACGAAGCGGGTTGGGGCGGCTACACAATGCGGCAGCGTTTCGACTCATCTGTATTGGTTCCGGGCTCGAAGGTGCGCCTAACCTTTAGCGCGATCAATGCATCTGGCGTCACGGTTCAAAATGCAACCTTGGGCGTCGCGGCAACCTCTGGTGATTCATACGACTTCTCATCGCCACCTATCGCGCTTAG
>JBIIHJ010000399.1:0-3468 GCA_044235875.1 Pseudoxanthomonas sp. | reverse complement strand
GACCCAGACCGTGCTCATCACTGGTGCCACCTCCGGCTTCGGCGCCGCCGCCGTCCGCAAATTCGCCGCCGCTGGCTGGAAAGTGATCGCCACCGGCCGCCGCGCCGAGCGCCTGGCGCCGCTGGTGGAAGAATTCGGCAGCGATGTCGTCCACGCCGCCGCCTTCGACATCCGCGACGCCGACGCGCTGGAAGCGGCCATCGCCGCCCTGCCTGCCGCCTTCGCCGACATCGACGTGCTGGTCAACAACGCGGGCCTGGCCCTGGGCACCGCGCCGGCGCAGAGCGCCGACCTGCTGCAGTGGCAGCAGATGATCGACACCAACATCACCGCGCTGGTCACCCTGACCCATCGTTTGCTGCCGACGCTGATCGCGCGCAAGGGCGCGGTGATCAACATCAGTTCGGTGGCCGCGACCTATCCCTACACCGGCGGCAATGTCTACGGCGGCACCAAGGCCTTCGTGCGCCAGTTCTCGCTGGGCCTGCGCTCGGACCTGCACGGCACCGGCGTGCGCGTGACTTCGATCGAACCGGGCATGGCCGAAACCGAGTTCACCCTGGTCCGCACCGGTGGCGACCAGGCCGCCTCGGACAAGCTCTACGGCGGCGCCACGCCGATGACCGGTCAAGACATCGCCGAACAGATCTTCTACGTCGCCACGCTGCCGGCGCACCTCAACATCAACCGCATCGAGATCATGCCGGTGACGCAGTCCTTCGCCGGTTTCCAGGTCGCGCGCGGCTGACCCACACGCGCAGACGTCGCTTCGGTTCGGCGGCGTCTGCGGTCAGACGCGTCCTGTCACCGCGCCATCGGCCGCTGCGCGTGGCTTGAGCATCTGGCCGCGCAGCTTCAGGAACGGCCGCTCCACCGCGTAATGCAACGCCGCCGCGACCCCGACCGCCGCCGCGCCATACACCGCCACCTGCAGCACGCCCCAGCCAGCGATGCGGTCACCCAGGTGCACCTGCACCAGGTTGAACACCGCCTTGTGCACCAGATACAGGCTGTAGGAAATGCCTGCCAGCCAGCCTGCGCCCGGCACGACCCAGCGGCCAATGACACTGCGCATGCCGGCGCCGGCAAACACCAGCAGCGCCAGGCCGGCCGACAGCACCGGCCAGCCGATCGCATTGCCCAGCAGGCCGGTGCGGTCGCGGAACAGCCAGAGCGCCAGCGCCATGACCGCGACACCGACAATCAGCACGCCGTTGGCGCGTTGCTGCGCGCGCTGCCACAGCGCCGGCCGGAACACCTTGAGCGTCGCCAACAGCACCCCACACAGCAGGCCATCGAGCCGGTTCCAGGTCGGGTAATAGAGGTCCTCGATGAACCAGTTGCGCTCCGGGGCGCCGGCCGCTTCGGCAGCCGTTTGGTGCAGCCAGATGCCGCCACGCAGGGCGATGCCCGCGACCACCACCAATACCGCCAATGACAGGACTTTCCACACCGCAGGCCGGCGCATTGACGCCCAGGCCAGCCATGGAAACACCAGGTAGAAATGCTCTTCCACACAGAGCGACCAGGCGTGGGAAAAGGCCAGCAGGGTTGTGTCGTTGCCCAGGTTCATGACCATCAGCAGGTACTTCCACAGCGGCTGCAGACCCGGCCGCTCGCTCCATGCCGGCATCAGGACGTACGCCGCCAGCACCACCCAATACGCCGGCAGGATCCGGAATGCGCGCCGCGCATAAAAATCCCCAAAGCGCAGCGGACGACCGCGCGACAGTGGCAACAGCACCTGCTGGCCGATCAGAAACCCGCTGAGCACGAAGAACAGATCCACGCCCATCCAGCCATAGCGGGAGAGCCAGCTCCAGTCCGGCCCGAGCCCGCCGACCACCCACGCATGGAAGAACATCACCCAGACGATGGCGATGGCACGCAGCAGGTCGAGTCCGGGATAACGCGTCGCGTCTTTCATGGGTGTCATTGCCAGAGCGATGTCCGGAGACAGCGTCGGATCAGTCCAAGCGCGGCGTAGCCGCGCCATCCCGCGACCGCGCCGCGGCGGGATGACCTGCGCGTCGCTTCAACCAGCGATCCCGCAGTCTCAGGCCTGGATGCTCGACTGCGTAATGCAGCGCGGCGCCGGCGGCCAGGGTGACCACGGCGTAGGCGGCGAACGTCGCCAGCCCGTGGCCATCCACCATTTCGCCGGCTTGCCGGTGCAGGACGCCGGCCGCAGCGGTGTGGGTCAGATACAGGCTGTAGGAGACCGCCGCCAGCCACGTCGCGCCCGGCAGCGCGCGGGCACCGATCCAGCTCCGGGTCGATGCGCCGGCAAACACCAGCAGCGCCATGGCCCAGGACAGCAGCGGCCAACCGATGCTGTTGCCGATCGGGCTCAGCCGCGACCAGAAGCACGCCACCGAGACGCCCAGCAGCATCAACCCCAGCAAGAGCGCCGCGTTGGCATGGCGCTGCAGCGCATCCCAACGCGCAGGACGATACACGCGCAGCGCGGCCAGGCACACGCCGGCGAGCAAGCCATCCAGGCGATTCCAGGTCGGGTAATACAGGTCCGGACCAAACCAATCCGCATGCGTGCTGCCCGCGGCCACCTGCCGCAGGGCATCGTGGATCCAGATGCCTGCGCGCAGCACCACGCCACCGGCCACCAGCACCGTGCACAGGGTGATGAATCCCCTTCGCGTCAGGCGATGGCTCAGCGCCCAGGCCAGCACCGGGAACACCAGGTAGAAATGTTCTTCCACGCAGAGCGACCAGACCTGCGCGAAAGCATCGTGGCCATGGGTGTACAGCACGTTGAACAGGAAGAAGGCGAACTTCCACCAGGGCTCCATCAGCGGCTTCTCGCGAATGCCAGGCCACAGCACATACAGCGCCAGCATCACCCAGAACGCAGGCAGGATCCGCAGCGCACGACGCAGGTAGAAATCGCCGAAGCGCAGCCGCTCGCCACGCGACAGCGGCGCCAGCACCTGCTGGCCAATCAGGAACCCGCTGAGCACGAAGAACAGGTCCACGCCCATCCAGCCATGGCGTGCGAAGGCATCGCCAAGGGGCCCCAGGCCACCGACCATATGACTATGGAACAACATCACCCAGACAATGGCGATGGCACGCAGCAGATCGAGGCCGGGATAACGCACGTCGCGTCCTGCGAGTGGGTGAGCCTGCGATTAGAAACCAAGCGCGCGGCGTGATCCAGCGCGATGGCATACAGCGGCGCTCTGATCCGAGCCGCCGCGGCACCCTTTACTGCAGCGGCTCGTCGCTCAGATAGGTATAGCCGGTCAGGCCGGCTTCCAGCGCCTCGGACAACTCCTGGGCCCGTTCGGGCGACAGGTCGGCGGCGGCCACGCGCTCGGCGTAGGCCGCGCGCAGGTCCGCCAGCGCATAGCCCACGTAATCCAGCATCACGTCGGTGGTGTCACCGCGGCGCTGCTGGGTGATGCGGTAGCTATCGCCCTGGCAGCTGACCTCCACCGCGTCGGTGTC
>JBIIHJ010000398.1:0-3469 GCA_044235875.1 Pseudoxanthomonas sp. | reverse complement strand
GGCCGTGAGCACCGGGCGCAGTTGGGCCACCGAAGTCTGCAATCCGTGGCCTGGCGTGCTGGAGAACGCGCCAGCCTCGCGCGGCTACAGCGGCGGCTTCGGCAACGACCTGATGCTCAAGGACCTGGGCCTAGCCGTGGAAGCGGCGATGGGCGTGGGTGCGACGATCCCGCTCGGCGAGCTCGCCCGCAATCTCTACGCCATGAACAAGCAGGCCGGCCGTGGCGGTCTGGATTTCTCCAGCGTCGTGCAGCTGGTGAGCGACAAGGCGGGCTGATCGTGGGAGTGGCCATCGCGCGATTGGAATGTTTCGCTAAAGCCCGTCGCCGCCTTGGCAGCTCCTACGCTTACTTGCAGCCCGCATCCTTGACGATGCGCTGCACGCGTTCGAAGTCGGCCTTGTTCTGCGCCAGGTTCTCCGGCCTGGCATAGCGATAGGCGACTTCGGTTTCACCCAGTCGTTTTTTCCAGGCGCTGCACAGGCGCTCATCGGGCACGCGCGCGCAGACGTCGTAGATCACCTGGCAGGCCTTGCCTGAGCCACTGAACGCATTGCCGTCCAGGCCGACGGTTCTCACGGGTGAGCAACGCGACTGCGGATTGTTGTCTTCGGTGAGATAGGTGCCGCTGTCGTGGGTGGTGCACTGGAACAGGATCGGCGGCGCCGTCCCGGTGACCGTGCCGGCAGGGCCTTCGGCCGCTGGCGGCTTGCTGCGGCCGGCCAATGCATCGGCAGCGGCATCGTCCTTGTGCAGGGTCGGGTCCTCGATCAAGGTCATGCCGCCGATGGTCTGGATGGTCTGCGCGTCTTGCTGCGGCGGCAGGTTCAGCGCGCCCGAAGGGGCTTGCTCAGTGGGGCGCGTCGCATCGCGTGTCGTTGGTGTCGCGGTCGCAGCAGGAGCGGCCTGCGTCGCCGCGGTGGTTGCAGGCGCGTTGCCTGGCAGCGGCATGCTCGCCACGCCCTGTACTTCGAGCTTCTGGCTCTTGCTGCCGGCCGGACACGCGCTGTTCTGCACCGTCAGCGCGCCCTTGGCATCGGTGCAGCGATAGATCGTGGTCGCAGGGCCGCTCGGCGCGGGTGGCGCCACGGTCGGGTCCGGCTTGGCGCTCAGATGCAGGGGCGGCGGCGCCTTGGTTCTCGATGACAGGGTCGCCGCCGGCGCGTCGGAGGCGGACGTCGCGCGCACGGACGCAGCCGGCGCGGGCGCGGACTTGAGCGAGCTCGGCAGCGGCTGGGTGGCCACGTCCTTGACCTCGCGCTTGTCCTGCTTGCTGCCCTCCGGACAGGGGGAGTTCTGCACCGTCAGTTCGCCACTGGCGCTGGTGCAGCGAAAGATCGTGGTCTGCGCCTGCACGGCGCCGAAGCTCAACATGCTGCCGACGGACAGGGCCGCACACGCCCACCAGGACCACCGCATCAGCCCGCCCCGCAGTCGTTGCCCAGGCGCGCATCGACACCGCGCTGCTCCTGGTCCAGCGCGTGACGTTCACTCTGCAGTGCGCTGTGGTACTGGCGCTGGATCTCGTAGCGCCGATCGCGCAACCGATCGCATACTTCGGCCTGCGGCAGCTGATGGCAGACGTCGCGCACCCAGGTATTGCCGATCACCACCGCACCGCCACCGCCGTGGCCGCGGTGGATCGCGCCGCCGGGATAGCCCAGCGACCAGATCGGCACCAGCCGCGGATTGCCTTCGCCGTTGTCGCTTGTGTAGGTCTTGCCTTCATCGGTGGTGCACTCGTACATGGGGCGCGGCGGTGTCCGGTAGACCACCACGTCGCGCACGATCGGCGCGGCCGGTGGCGCAGGCGTCGGGCTGGCGGTGGGCACGGAAGGCGGCGGATCCTGCGGGCGCAGCATCTCGCGCACTTGCTGACGCTGGCCGGCCGGGCAGGGCGCATCGCTCAACGTGATCGCGCCGCTACCGCTCTGGCAGCGATAGACCGTCACCTGGCCACCGGCGCGCGTCGGGGCTGCCATCAGCAGCCCGATCAGGGCACAGAGCGACAACAGGGGCATGGCGCGCGACATGCCGGCATCTTGCGCGATCGCGTGCCGGCGCAAAAGGGCCGACGCGCGCGGTGTTCAGCCGCGCAGCACCTGGCCGGTGAGCGCGTCGCGGATCACGCTCGGGCGGTCCAGGCCGCTGGTGGCACCGGGCAGCAGGCCATCGAGCCTGGCCAGCAGCGCCGGATCGAGCGCGGCCTGCGTGCTCACCGCCGGTTGTCCTGTCAGGTTGGCGCTGGTGGACACGATCGGTCCACCGAAGGCCTCGCACAGCGCGATCACCTGCGGATGCGCGCTCACCCGCACGGCGATGCCGGCATGGACGCCGGTCACCCAGGACGGCGCCGCGGGCGAGGCCGGCACGATCCAGGTGTTGGCCGCCGGCCAGCTGTCGAGCACTTCAGCGCGACGCTGCCCGGGCAGTGCCGACCAGTCCAGCACGTCATCCAGTTGCGCCACGCGCGCGGCGATCAGGATCAGGCCCTTGTCGACCGGTCTTTCCTTGATCGCCAGCAGCTTTTCCACCGCCGACTGCGACATCGGATCGCAGCCCAGCCCCCACACCGCTTCGGTCGGATAGGCAATGACGCCGCCGTCGCGCAATAGCGCGGCCGCGGCTTCCAGCGAGAGCGTCGGTGCGGCCATCGCGCCCCTCAGAACGGCGCGGCGCCCTGGTCAGCCGCCTTCTTGGCCACGGTCTTCTTGGTCGCGACTTTCTTGGTGGCTTTCTTGGCGGTCTTCTTGGCGGCTTTCTTCACCGCTTTCTTCACCGCTTTCTTGGCGGTGGGCTTCTTCTCGGCCGGCTCGGCTTTCTTGGCCACCTTCTTGGCTGCGGTCTTCTTGGCGCCAAAGCCCTTGCGCACCGGCTTGCCGGTTTCTTCCAACAGCTTGATCACTTCATCGCGGGTCAGCGACGCCGGCTCGCGGTCCTTGGGGATCTTGCCGTTGAGCTTGCCGTCGCTGATGTACGGGCCGAAGCGGCCGTTGAGCACCTGGATCTCGCTGTCCGGGAATTCCTTGATGATCCGGTTGCGCGCGATCTCTTCCTTCTCTTCGATCAGGAACACCGCGCGGGCCAGGTCGATCGTGTACGGGTCGTCTTCCTTCTTCAGCGAGGCATAGCTGCCGCCGCGCTTGGCGAACGGGCCGAAGCGGCCGATGCCGACGCTGACGTCCTCGCCCTTGTCCTGGCCCAGCGCGCGCGGCATCAGGAACAGCTCCAGCGCGTCTTCCAGCGAGATGGTGTGCATCGACTGGCCAGGACGCAGCGAGGCGAACTTGGGCTTGTCCTCGGCGTCCTCGGCGGTGCTGCCGATGGCCGCGTACGGCCCGAAGCGTCCCAGGCGCACGCTGACCGGCTTGCCGGTCTTGGGATCGGTGCCGAGCTCGCGCGCGCCACTGGCCTCGGCGCGGTCGACCGATTCCTTCTTCTCTTCCACCAGCTGGTTGAACGGACCCCAG
>JBIIHJ010000005.1:0-38078 GCA_044235875.1 Pseudoxanthomonas sp. | reverse complement strand
GTTGGCTAGCGGCGGCGAGCTGTTTGAGTGGTAGTCCTGGGCCAGAAGCTCAGGATGAGCAGCACTGGAGCCGCAGCAGCGGCCAGAACACCCCAATAGCCGATACATCCCATCGCCCATCCCCACATGCGCAGGCATGGCCAAAGCGCTAGCACCAAGGCGGCATAGCCAGTTAGGCGCAAGACGCGGGGCGTGTGCCGTTCTCGCGCCTGTCCGAGGGTTTCACGCCAGTGTCGCTCCATCGACAGCGCCAAACTCCCAAACCCCCCGAGGGCCAATGCCAGGGCGAGGAAGATCATGCCCGTGGCTCCGTTGCAGGTGCTTGTGTCTGCATGCGCGGAACGCGCCGTGGGGCTGGCGCAAAGCGGCGCACCTTGCGTGCGGCCCACAACACACTGCAACCCACGGCCAACATGCTGATATCAACGCCTGCAATCGCGCCGTCGCCACCGGCAACGGCGTGGATCAGGCCGTGAGGCGGAAGGACGAGGTTGTAGAGCGGCAGGCCGATGAGCATGACACCCGCCGCAAGAAGTTGTTCGCACCATGCCTGCCTGGACCGGCGCATGAACGCGTGGCCAAGGCAGGCGGCCCAGAGCGCAAAGAACACAGCGACTTCAGCGTCAGCACGCCCCGCGTAGCTGGTGGGCAGCAGCCGATTGGCCCAGAGGTAGCCCGTCATGGCGATAGGCAGACCTGCTAGGAAGCCGACATTGAGCTTTTCGACCAGTCGGAATCCCAGATGGGGCTGGTCTGGATCAGGAAGCTGCTGGCGGCGTTTCACAGTCCAGAGCACAAGTCCGGTGACAACCATCAAGGTGCCCGCGACACCTGACAGGAAAAATAACCATCTCAGCGCCAATGGAGCAAAACGCGCAGCATGGAGTCCAATCATGCCGTCGCGCGTCAGCACGGCAGCCGATGGCGCATCCTGGGAGTCAGTGACCCGGCCTGCAGCGTTGAACTGCACGGGATCGGCGCGATCCGAGATCAGGTCGCCACTGCGCCTGCGCACGGTTAGGCGCATGCCGGCATCACCTGGATGTTCAATGGTGATGCTACCCGCGTGCCCCTTTTCCCAGCGCGCTTCAGCAGTTTTGACAATGGCAGCCAAGTCCGGAAGTGATGCCTGCTGGCCAAGACGCAACGCAGGAACTGCGCGCGGCTGGAGAGCCTCGAAGAATTGGTCGCGATCGTCGAAGTTGGCCTTCACCCCCCATGGCATGTACAGGGTCATCAAGGTAATCAGGCCCGTGTAGGTGATCATCAGGTGGAATGGCAGCGACAGGACGGCCAAGGCGTTATGGCCATCGAGCCAGGTGCGTTGGCCTTTGGTCCTGCGAAAAGTGAAGAAGTCAGCGAAGATCTTCTTGTGGGTGATCACGCCAGACACGATCGCCACCAGCATGAACATCGCGCAGAAGCAGACAAACCAGCGTGCCCACAACACCGGGATGTAATGCAGGTCGAAGTGAAGGCGATAGAAGAAGTTGCCGCCGCGGGTCTGCCTCGGCTCAACCGGGACGCCGCGTGCGTCGAGCGTGGCTTGATAGGGATTGCTCTGGCCCCGGCGCGCGGGCTTTGCGCCTTCTGGAAGCCAAGTGACCCGGGTGCCAGCAGCGCGCGCGTCAGGTAGGTCAATTGTCCAACGGTCTGCACCCTGTGCATGTGTGGAGAGGAAGTCGACCGCAGCGCGTAACCCGTGCTCAGGCAGGCCTGGAATGCCCACCTCAGGCTGCATCCATCGGGTGATTTCTTCCTTCCAGTAGCTGGCTGTGCCGGTGAGGAAGATCAAGTACAGCACCCAGCCCACCACCAGTCCCGACCAGGTGTGCAGGACCGACTGGCTTTGCCGAAAGCCCGGAGCCTTGCTCACTTGGAGATCGCCTGGTCAACAAACAGGATCAGCATGCCAAGGGCTGCAGGCACGCACAGACCCAGGGTTGCGCTTCGAAGCGTGGCTGCCGCAAAGGACCAGACCGCGGTCAAGGCGTAAATGACGAAGGAGGCCATCGTTGCGACCAATGAAGCGTCAACGGGCTGTAGCGGCAGCAATCGGCCAAGCACCAGGGCATACAGCGCTGCCATGCCATAGCCGCCCAACACGGCGGTGACGCCTCTCCCAGCGAGGCGCAAGTTGTTAGCCCTGGATGCCACTAGGCGTTCCGTGCGAGCTTCGGCACCAGGCGCCGCGGGTGAGAATCATTACCATCTGCGCATGTTAAGCGTCGACAAAATGTCCGTCGACTGACGTCCGCGTCATTTTCTAGGTCGTGAAGAAATCCAGGTTTGAAGCTTCGTGGCCGCAGCGACTTTCCCTTGAAATTTGAGGGTTTCCGGATTGGTGCGCACTGGGAAACACTCCGCTTCCTCATATCGGACTTGCAGATTTCCGCGCGCGCTGTAGCACCGGAATCAGATGCCATCAGCGAATCGCTCGCTAGCGGCGCTTGCTCGCTCGGCGATACGTTCCCTGCGCGTTGGAGAATGGCCTTGAAGGCGCTACGCGGCCAGGGAAACCTTGGCGTGACCGCCTGTCAGCTGCAAAAAAAGCCCGGCGATCTCGCCGGGATTTAAGGATCAGAACTTCGAGAACTCGAGGAGGTCCTGATTGAACTGCTCGGTGTGGGTGACGGCCAGGCCGTGTGGCGCACCCTTGTAAATCTTCAGCTTGGCATTGCGGACGATTGAGGCCGAGAGCTTGCCGGCCGCGTCAATCGGAACGATCTGGTCGTCGTCGCCGTGGATCACCAGCGTGGGCTTGTCGATCTTCTTCAGATCCGCGGTGTAGTCCACTTCAGAGAATTCGCGAACGCAGTCGTATTGACCCTTGACGCCGCCGAGCATGCCCTGCAGCCAGAAGCTGTCGCGCATGCCCTGGGTTACCTTGTTGCCGTCGCGATTGGCGCCGAAGAACGGCGTCGCCAAGTCTTTGTAAAACTGCGATCGGTCAACGGCAACGCCAGCGCGAATCCCATCGAAAGCTTCCAATGGCGTGCCGTTGGGATTCGTCTTGGTCTTGAGCATCAACGGAGGGACGGCGCCGACCAGCACCATTTTGGCCACGCGCTTGGTGCCATGGCGACCCACGTAATGGGTGATCTCGCCGCCACCGGTCGAATGGCCGACCAAAATCGCGCTACTCACGTTGGCCGCTTCCAGCACGGCTTCCAGGTCGTCGGCGTAGGTGTCCATGTTGTTGCCGCTCCACGTTTGGCTGGAGCGCCCGTGGCTCCTGCGGTCATGGGCGATTACACGGAAGCCGTGCTGGCCCATGAAGAGCATCTGTGCATCCCATGCGTCCGAGCACAGCGGCCAGCCGTGCGAAAAGACAATGGGCTGGCCCACGCCCCAGTCTTTGTAGAAGATCTGGGCACCATCTTTGACGGTCACGAAGTTGCTCATGTTTCGAACTCCTTTCTGGGGGGGAGAAGATTTGGAGGCTGGTAGGGACGCGGCGAAGGACGGCAAGGCCAGGGTGGCGGCCATACCGGCAGAGGCTGCGAGGAAGTCTCGGCGTGTCAGTCCGCCGGTCGAATCGTGATCAGGAGGGGGATTCACAGGAGGGCTCCTTGCGTAACGCACTGCGCGGCGCGCAGCGGTGCTTCAATTGAATTCAAGTCGCGCCTGAATTCTTGGATCGTGATGCGGCACTTACCGGAGGTGTGTTCAGTAGTGGTCGGTATCAGCGGCGACACAGCGCGCGCTGCGCAGAACGGCTATGCAACGACGATGGAGTGGCTGATTCCCAACCGGAACATCTTGGTATACGGGCAAGTTCTCTCCGCTTGCCGAACCAGCGCCGCCGCTTGCCTCGGATCCATGCCTGGCATGTGCACCACAACGTTGGCCGAGAGTTGAAACAGTCCGTCGACTGGATCACGGGCGAAGGTGACCGCTGCGTCAATCGAAAGGTCCGTCAGTGCAATGCCGGCATTGGACGCAAAAAGCGCGAGCACGCCGTGGAAGCAGGAGGCATACCCAGCCGCGAGCAACTGCTCGGGATTGGTGCCGCCGCCCGGCCCGCCGAGCTCGGCGGGGAGTCTGAGATCGGCGACTAGGGCGCCATCGTCCGAACGCACGCGTCCCGACGCCCGGCCGTGCCCGGACTCGCCGCCTTCCACACGGACGCGTGCGGTATACAGCGGCAGCGCCTCGGTGCCATGAAACTTGTCGAGCAGGTCGAGTGGAGGCGGGCGCAGAGGGCTCATGGCGGAACGCAGGTCATCGGTCGAATAGGTGAGCACATGCTCACCAAAAGACGATAGCCCTGCCCTTGCAGGGCCGGTAGCTCAATGTCGGGATACGACTCGTTGCCTGCAGATCAACAATCGAAAATTCAGGTATTGCGCCCTTGGTCAGTCCCTGCCCAGCTCCGAATTTGTGCTGTTCATCGGGCGCAGAGGACCAACAGGGGGGTGATGTGGTACTGCAGGAGGCGATTGGTGTTGGATTGGAATCAATCTGCGCCATCGATGTGATCTACAGCCAGATCGGCCGGTCAATCACCATGCAGTCCCGAGCCACTGGATCGCATATCGCCTCCCAGGCTCGTCTTCGAGGAGGATCTCATGAGTGCAGAATCGATCGGCATCCTGATGATGGCGTTGTTGCTGGTGCTGCTATGCAGTGGGCAGGAAGTCAAGCAACATGGTTCAAGGCGCATCGTGCGCGCCCGTCGCTTCGACCGCATGCGCGCCCGGCATCTGATCGTCAGGCGACACCACCATTAAGACAGCGCGGCTCTGGCAAGGAAGCCGCTGCAGTCGATGTCCAGCAAACGCACGCGTTCCACCATGAAGTCGACGAACTGCCTGAGTCGGTTCGGCATGTGCTCCCGGCTCAGATAAGCCACAAAGTGACCGTCGTCGTCCGGCGTGAGATCACCAAGGCATGCCACCAAACGTCCCCGGGCGAGATGGTGCGCGACCTGGTAGGCGGGAAGCTGCGCCAAGCCGCGTCCGGCAAGGATCTGATCAAGGACTAGAGTCGGGTCGTTGAATCCGAGACTGGAAGGAGGCGTGTAGATCTGGCGCTGACCGTTGACGTGGAACTTCCAGGGGCGAGACCGACCGTTGATCCCGATCTCGCAGACGCTGGCGTGCTTGGACAGCGAATCCAGCGTGGAGGGCACGCCACGGTCCTTCAGATAATCGGGCGAGGCGCAGACGACCCACTGCATCGGGATCAGTCGTCTCGCCACAATCTGAGCATCTTCAAGTGCTCCGTCCAGGAAGGCGACGTCGATCCGGTCACCTGCAAAATTGGTGGGGCGATCGTCGAGTAGCAATTCAAGCGAGACCTGGGGGTGACGATGACCGAATTCCGCGACCAGCGGTGCAATCACGTGCCGCCCGAAGCCCAAGCCTGCCTGGATACGAAGGCGGCCACGCAACGGGCCTTCGCGCAGCTCGTACATATCCTCGATGGCCTGGACCACCCGGGCCACGCCAGGCTTGCAGTTCTCGTAGAACAGCTCGCCCTCACGCGTGAGCGAGGTTGTGCGTGTCGTGCGCTGGAATAGGCGTACGCCCATCTGCCCTTCGAGCTTCTGCACGCTCCTGCTGATTGCAGAGCGGCCCACGCCAAGTTTCTCGGCCGCACGGACGAAGCTGCCTTCGTTGGCGACGGCGATAAAAGCGACGACCCCGGCATAGCTGGCCGAGAAGCTGGCGGCCAGGCTGTCGATCGGCGGCGGCTGTGCGGTCATGGGAGATAGCGGTTGTGGATTGGACGGCCGACGGGGTCAGTGCACAGCGGTGCTTTCGCACCAAGCTGACAAGCTCGTACGTCCGATGCGGGCGGACTTGATCGGCACCAGCGACATCTGGCTGGCCCGTCCTCCGAAATAGGTCGCTTTGGGGTCGGCTTGCACGCAGCGCTCATCACCCAGAATCGCAAGGTAGCGGCGCATGAACTCATCAAACGGCGCGCGCTCGGGTCCGGCGACATCGACGCGCCCATACATCGGTCGGCCCGTCGCTGCATCGGCCAGTGCCAGCGCGATGTCCTCCGAGGCGATTGGCTGGAACATCGCCGTGGATACCTTGATGTTGCCGCCATTGCATTGTGCGTTGGCGATGCCGGGGATCACGTCGAACAGCGGCGTGCTCCTGACGATGGAGAACGGAACGCTGGCGGCCTCCACAACGGATTCCTGTGCTGCCTTGGCCTCGAAGTAGCCATTCCCGGGTAGACGGTCAGCACCGACGGTCGACAGCAGGATGTGATGCGCAACCTTGGCACTGGCTTCTTCTTTCAGCAGGCGCTTGGTCATCGTCACGAGATAATCCCGACAGACTTTGGATTCGTAACTGGGTGGCGTGGTGAGGTCGATGACCACATCACTTCTGTGCAGCGCTGCTTTAAGCTTGTCGAGGGATCTCTTCTCCGAAACGTCAATGTCTCCAAGGCGCACGATCTCCGAGCCTGCTGCGCTCAGACACTCGCTCAGATAGTTGCCAATGACACCAGAATCTCCAATCAGCACCACACGCTTGTTGTCCATCGCGACCTCCAATGAGGGGGTGAGGTTCCGGCTCAAAGGCCGGAGTGAGTCGTGATGTGAGGAGTTGAATGTGGCATGGGAAGAAGGGGCGAGCTTGTAAATGTTTGCCGTCAATGGGGAGCCTTGCGAACGCGAGTGGAGCAAGGAAAAAAGGATTGATTGAGCAGGCCGGCCGTGTCTAGCATTGCGCCACCGGCCCGGCGGAAATGGATTCAAGGTTCACTTGAACGACCGTCCAGGTGCAGGCACAGCAGCGCTCCAAGGCCATTGGCCGGGCGATCACGCCAACTGTTCTGAGGTCAGAGGTTTGCACATGGGCAGGCGCACGTTCGCGCATCGGTTGCTTGCTATAGGCGCAGTCGAACAACTCGCGCGCCTTACGACGGCAGCTCGCAGGGTGGCCACGTGCCTGCTGATGAGCCTTATCCTGGCCGAACAAGCTCGCGCAGGTGAGGCGATCCAGATCGGGCCGCGATATACGGTCAGTACGTGGGGCATCCCAGAGGGTGCACCCTCGGACGTCAGGGCATTGGCGATGACGTCCGACGGCTTCATGTGGCTGGGGACCGGGACAGGGCTCTATCGCTTCGACGGTGTGCGCTTCACGCGGATGGAGCCGCCGCTGTATCCGGCAGTGCCTCCAGGGGTCTGGGGTCTGGCCGCGACGAGCAATAACGGACTTTGGGTGGCCGCGAGAAGCCGGGTGGTGCTGCTCGAAGATGCTGTCCTCAAGCAGGAAGACTTCCTACCCGCCGCTTCGGGCCCGATCCGTCAGCTTTTGATGGCCCCTTCCGATCAACCCATGGCCGTCACCAGCAACGATGTGCTGATGCGCGGAACACAGGGATGGAAATCCATCCTCCCTCCGGTAGATGCGTATCGGACGACGTACTACGCGGCGTTCCGGTCGAGGGATGATGCGATCTGGATTGCATCCAGTGACGGCATACAGCGTCGTGGGGTCGGCGATCGTGCGTTCGTCAATGTCTCAGCCCGCGCCGAGCACGGCCGCTTTTCCGAAACAGCTGATGGCACCGTGTGGTACCAGGATATCGAGCACGGCCTGTCGGCCTTCAGAGGCGCAAAGCTGATTCGGCAGTGGCCCAATGAGAAGGGCCACGAGGTGATCTCCGTAGGCCAGGACGTCTTGCTGATGGCGGGCGAGGTGGGTGTCCGTGTCGCCCATGCTTCGATAGCCGAATCGACGGACGTCGGTGGCGCGCTGCCCAAGCAGGCCAACATCGAGCAGGACGAGGCGCTCGGGAAGATTGCGGCCCGAGACGTCATTGCTGATGGCGAGGGCAACTACTGGGTCGCAACCTACGATGGCATCGCGCGCCTGAGGCCTAATCGGCTCATCGAGCCGTGGGTCGGCCAGTCGGGTGGCTTGGCGGCAACCAAGGACGGTTTGATGGTGCTGAGCTACGAGACCGGCCTGAGCTTGGCGGGCGTCGTGCTGTCGCCCATCGCGTTGCCGATCAAGGAAGGCACCTATATCTACGAGGACGCGGCGGGCACGGTTTGGATTGGGGGGCGCAACCAGCGCGCGCTGACCCGGATCAAGGACGGTCGGACCACGACGCTTGCCCTTCCCGACATGCCCGAAGGTGCCTACGTGGCCGCCATCGGCGTGGATCAGGAGGGTGGCGTCTGGTTCACTGCGCATCCCGGGGGGACTTATCGTTGGTTCGAGGGCCGATGGATGGACCGAGGCGGGTTTACCGAGATGCCGCCCTACGGACGCTCCTATGCCCTTGGCGACGATGGGCGCTTCTGGGCCGGGTATGCCAACAATCGCCTGTTCGCCATCGCTGGGCGCGAGCTCAAGGCGTACGGGCATGAACAAGGCGTAGGCGTGGGGACGGTTTACAGCATCGCCGCGCGTGCCGGCGTGGTCGCCATCGGTGGCGAAGAAGGCGTTGACGTGTTGGTGGAGGACAAATTCGTTCGTCTGCGTGCCAGTGTCGGCCTCATGGGCGTCAGCTCGCTGTTGCTGACGCGCGGCGGCGACTTGTGGATCAACCAATCCAATGGACTCGTTCGGATTCCAAAGGCGGAGCTTGCGGCTTTCCGGCGCACCCCTTCGGGGGTCGTGCACGCGGACATGTTTGATTTCCGTGATGGGTTGAAGGGCAGCGCCACGCCGACCCCGCCATTGCCCACGGCAGCCGAAGCGGATGACGGCATGCTGTGGTTCTCAGCGGCCAATATCGTCCGGATCGATCCGGAGCGCATTCCGCGCAATGCCATCGCGCCCCGTACAAAAATCCTGACCGTCTCGACGGATCGAGGCACCGTCCGCGCAGGCAACGACATTGCCTTGCCTCAGGGCACGCGGTCCTTCTCGGTGGAGTTCGCTGCGCCTTCGATGACAGACCCGGCCAAAGTGCGCTACCGCTACCGCCTGGAAGGCGTTGATGATGACTGGCGGGAGGTCCAGGGCGTCAATCAGGCCAACTACAGCAATCTTCCTTCAGGCAGCCACGTTTTCAGCGTGGTCGCCGCCAATGAGGATGGCGTCTGGGACAAGGTTGGCGCACGGAGCCGGATTGAGGTGCCCTTGTTCTTCCACGAGCATCTCTGGTTCAAGGTCCTGGTGGTCGTGGTGGGCGGGCTGGTGCTGTGGTTTGCCTTCTGGCTGCGCTCGCTACAGGTTGCCGCCAAGCTCAGGGACCGGCTGCGCGAGCGATCGAAGGAGCGAGAGCGCATCGCGCGAGATTTGCACGACACGATGCTGCAGGGTATCCAGGGCCTGATGTTGCATCTGCAGGTGCTCAGTGATGGGCTAACGCAAGGCGATCCGAATCGCAAGTCGCTGGAAACGGCACTGGACAACGCGGACATGCTGGTGCGCGAGGGGCGGGAGCGCCTCGGCGAGCTTCGCGGTCTGGAAGGTGCAATCGACCTGAGCGACTACTTCAGGGAGATCCTGGAGTCGATGCGTGGAGGCAGCCGAGTACGATTCACCATGACCGAGGAGGGGGAACGGGTGGAGATGACCCCCGAGGCGACCGACGAGGTCAAAAAGGTCGTGTCCGAAGCGCTGGTCAACGCGCTGCGGCATTCGCATGCCACCAACATCAAGGTTGCTGTTGTTTACGACGCGCGCGCATTCAGCGTCCAGGTCGTCGATGATGGTGTCGGCTTCCCAGAAGAGGTGCTGATTGCAGGAGGCCGGGATGGACACTGGGGGCTGGCGGGCATGCGCGAGCGCGCAGAGCGGATGGGCGGCACGTTTGAAGCCTGCAACGTGTCTAACGGACGTGGTGCTGTAGTTACAGTGCGTGTGCCAGCGACTTCGGCCTATGCGCGCCGTCGACCAGGCATGTATCTACTGCTTGCAATTCGCGACCGCCTCGGATGGCGCGCACGGGCATCATCTTCTCTCGGGCGACGCACTGCTTGAGAAACTCTCGTGGTGAGTAGCCCGTCTCCTTACGAAAGCAGTTGCTGAAGTGCGCTTGGTCGCAGAATCCCAAGTCGAGGGCCAGGTGCGTCATCGACATCCGTGTGTTTTCGATCAGCCGCGCACGCGCGATTGCCACGCGTCGTTGGGTCAGGTAGGCCGTAAAACTCGAACCGGTCGAGACACTGAACTTCCGGGAGAACTGAAAGCGGCTGAGATGCACCTGCCGGGCAACATCGTCCAATCGCAGGACGCGACTAAGTTCGCGATCGATGAAGCGCAAGGCGCGCTCCAGCTGCTGCGGTGAGAGCGGATTGACCCGCTCGTGGGCCTTGGGCCGGCTTTGTGCCGTGTCCTGTACTGCCTGCGTGCGAGTCGATGCCATGGTCAACCAGCCTCCAGCGCGCTTCCTGACGACGGATGCGGACATGCTAGGAGGGCGCTGATTGCCTGAAATCACCCGGCAGGCTGGCGTCCGGCGCCATGAAGGCTTAGGTTTCCCTACGCCTTTTGGGGGAGGCGGAGGTGAGGCGCGAGGGCTAGGCTTACGGCGCCGTCGCGGCTCCCCCTATGGATCGAGACTGGACGACGTGCATGGACCAACCTATCCGCATTCTTGTGATCGATGACCATCCGCTGATGCGCGATGGCATTGCACTGCTGCTGAACCAGCAGCCGGACATGAAGGTGGTGGGTGAGGCGGGAGACGGCGCCGAGGCGTTGATCCAGTTCCGAGGACTGCGCCCGGACGTCATCCTAGTCGACCTACAGATGCCGAACATGGACGGGCATGAGTTTGCCCGCACTGTCCATGCAGAAGACCCCGCAGCCAAGATGATCATGCTGACCACGTTTCGTGGCGACATGCATGTCTTCCACGCATTCGCCGCTGGCGTTTCTGGCTACATGCTCAAGGACATGATGCGCAAGGACCTGGTGAACATGGTCCGCGACGTCTTCTCCGGCCGCCGTGTGCTCTCTACCGAGATTGCAGGCGATGTCATGTCCCATCTCAGTGGTCAGCGCCTGAGCGAGCGCGAAGTGGAGATCCTTCGCCTGGTGGCCTTGGGGAATTCCAACAAGGCGGTCGGCAAGATCCTCACCCTTGGCGAGGCCACGGTCAAAACACACATGCGCAGCATCATGTCCAAACTCGATGCAAACGATCGAACCCATGCGGTCACCATCGCCCTCAAGCGCGGCATCATCACGATAGACTGAATTGCTGCATTCGCAGAAGCGCAGCGTCGCAGCTTCGCGACCTTGTGAGCGCGGCTTGCGCCAATTTACGTTAGTTCCATGCGCACGGTGCGCATCTGCGGGGCATGCTGCCGCAGGTCACCAAGCGGGCACCTGTTGCCCTGGAGGGTCGCATGGGAACTGCCCAGAAAGTCGCTGTGGTTACCGGTGCAACGCGCGGCATCGGTTTGGAAACGGCGCGTCAGCTTGCCCAGGAAGGCGTACGGGTCTATCTCGCCGGGCGGGACTGGACGCGCGCGGTGGCCTCGGCGCTCTGCCTGCGCGCCGAGGGGCTCGACGTCGAGGCACTTTGCTTGGATGTCACTGACGCTGGAAGCATCGACGCTGCAGCAGCGTGCATCCGCGCCTGGCACGGCAAGCTCGACATCCTGGTCAACAACGCAGGTGTGATGGTCGATGATCCTGCGCGCAAACCTTCGGCCCAGCGGCTCGACATCTGGCGTCACACCTTCGATACCAATCTGTTTGGGCTGATCGCGGTGACCCAGGCGTTCCTTCCGCTGCTGCGTCTGGCACCGAGTGCCACCATCGTGAACGTCTCAAGCCTGCTGGGTTCGCTATCACTGCATACCAAGGCAGAGTCGCCGAGCTACGACTTCAACACGCCGGCCTACATCGTGAGCAAGGCCGCGGTGAACACGTGGACACTGCAGCTGGCGTGGGAGCTTCGCGATACCAACATACGAGTCAACGCCGTGCATCCCGGCTATGTACGTACTGACATGAACCGTGGCGAAGGTGATATCGACATACCGCTAGGTGCCCGCAGCAGCGTGGATCTGGCGTTGATAGGACCCTCAGGGCCCCATGGCACCTACAGCTATCTCGGCGAGGCGCTTGCCTGGTAAGCAAATCGCCATCGGCGCGCTGTAGCGCGTTCCGGGACAGCCCTTAGTCGACCGAGATTTCCGGACGAACCGACATTCCCACACGCAGGCGCGACACATCCTGCTGGGCCTCAGACAAAGCAATTCGCACGGGTAAGCGCTGAACGATTTTGGTGAAGTTGCCGGTGGCATTATGAGGAGCGATAGGCGAGAAGCTCACCCCACTTGCAGGCCCGAGACTTTCAACCGTGCCCTTCAGCAACACGCCCGGCAAAGCGTCGATCTCGATCTTTACGGGTTGCCCGATGCGTACCTTGGCCAGCTGTGTCTCTCGAAAGTTCGCCTCGATGTACAACGCATCAAGCGGGACCAGGGTGAGCAACGGTTCGCCGATGCGAGCGTAGCCGCCCACCCTGGCCCGACGTTGCGCCACAACCCCGGGCGCCGGGGCAAGGATCTGAGTACGGGATAGGGCCAGGCGCGCAGCGGCAACCTCGGCGTTGGCCGTGTCCCACGCGGCCTCTGCCTTGGCCAGATCGGCCAGGAGAATCGAGACCTGCTGTTCGGCCGATTTCAGGCTGGCGCGCGCTTTGGTCTGGGAGGCTTGCTGAATGCGTGACTCCGCCTCGGCCTGCTGCGCAGCCAGCAGCGTGCCCGAACCATCGCTGGCCAGATTGGCAAAGCGCGTCTTGTTAGCCTCAGCCAGCCGCAGGCTCGCACCAGAAATATCCAATGCCGCGCGCGCCTGCGCGATCTCGCTGTTCTGGCGTTGCACGGCGCCATGCAGACTGGCGATCGTTGCATCGGCGCTTGCCAGTTTTGCTCGTGCCATGTCGAGCTGGATCTTGGTGTCGCGATCGTCGATCTGTACCAGTTGATCACCCGCCTTGACCGTCTGGTTCTCCTGGACCGACAGGCGAGTGATCAGGCCCGTCACTTGGGGAACGACTACGGTCATGTCCGCCTGAACATAGGCATCGTCGGTTGCCTGGCGGTCGGCATGGGCCTCGCTGCGGTTAAGCAGGATGACTCCCGACATGACCGCGACGAACGCGGCAACGCCGCAAACCACACGAAAGCGATTAACGGGACTCATCTTTGTCACCAGAAGCAGAGGCGATGTTGGGGTTCTGCGGATCGGATGCTGGCCGCGGCGCCGCGCGCGCAGCACCTGTGGGCGCAGGGATGTAGCGCATGCAAAGGGCGAGGGGGCCCAGGCAGATCGCGATCAGCGCGAAGGTGCGCAGCAGGTCCGAGGCCGCAAGCACGGCGGCTTGCTGGGCGACGGCTCCGGCAAACGTGCGGAGGGAAGCGAAGTCTGGCGCGCCCCCACAAAACGATCGCGTGGCCTGGTCGAGGAGCATGTCGGAATGGAAGGTGGATCTGACCTGCATGCCCTGCGCAGTCAGGGCAGCGCTCAGCACGGTACCAAGCGAGCGCAGGGTGTTCACGATGCCGGCGACGAAGGGTCCTTCGGCCGGTTGCACGACGCTGGTGGCCAGGAACAACAGCGACACGATGGCCATGGGCTGCCCGATCATCTGGAAGAGTGCAGGCCGGTAGAACTCCTGCGTGAGCCAGCTGCTGTCCACCTTGGCGCCCAGCCAGCACCCATAGGCGATGCTGGTCAGCCCCAAGGCCATGACCACCCGTGCATCGATCCAGCGGCGATAGAGCAGCACGGCCACTGCCGGCCCGATGATCAGCTGCGGAAGCCCGACCAGCAGGCCAAGCGAGGCGACTTGCTCGACGCGCAATCCCTGCACCTGACCCAGCAGGTTGGTGGGCAGGCCCACGCCGCCTGTCGTCACGATCAGCAGGAGCACAAAAGCCGAGAACGCGATCGCCAAGTTGCGCCGCTCCAGAAGCTGGAGGCGCATGAAGGGCGCAGGATGACGCCATTCGCTGATCAGGAAGAGCGCGGTCAAGACAGACCCGGTGACCAGGGCCGACAATACGAGCGGCGAGTCGGTCCACTGGAGGCGTACGCCTTGGTCCAAGCCAACGACCAAGAGCGCCAACCCCGGAAGGCCCAGCGCCATGCCGAGCCAGTTCCCTTCCGTCCACCGCTGTGTCATCCCAGGTGCTTTGGGCATTCCCCACCAAATCAAACCCAATGCCAGCAGTCCGGGCGGGATCACGTGCCAGTACACCCACTCCCAGTGCTGCAGATGGTCCAACGCAAAGGTGCAGATCCAGAGCGACACGTTGGGCGCGAAGGTGGCTGTCAGGGCAAATAGCGCCAAGCCATGGAGACGGACCTGTGTTGGAAGGAAGCGCAAGGCCGACATCATCAGCAGCGGGATCAGGGCACCAGAAGTGAACCCCTGCAGCGCACGCAATCCCATCAACAAGCGCAGGTCGTGGATGTAGGGCATCGGACCGGCTAAGGCCAGGCTCAAACCCAGGCACACCAGCAAGGTACGTCGCAGCGAGCAGGTGACGGCGAACCAGGTCGCGAACGGCATGATGGCCAGCTCGCCTGCCGAGTACGCGGTCGTCAGCCAGGACGCGTCGTCCTGCGCGAACCCGAGTGCGCCACGGAGATCAGGCAAGGCCAGGCTGGGAACGCGATTGTTCAGTCCGGCGATCAAGGCCGCCAGCAGGACGCCAGTCAGACCGGCAATCAGCTTCGGTCCCAGGCGATCGGCCTGCGCTGTCTGGGCGAGTGATGCACCTTGAATAACGGCAGCCATCAATGCGCCTTCCCGCGGCGCTGGTCATTCGCCGCTTCTGTAGACACCTCAGGTGACCATCCGCCGCCCAACGCGCGATAGAGCGACACTACTGACAGCGCCGAAGCCGTCGCACAGTCAGCCAATGCCGCCTGCGCACCGAGCTGGGTACGTTGCGCAGACAGAACACTGGTGATGTCAACGCTGCCTTGGCCATAAGCGCGTCGTGCAACGACCAATGCCACGCTCGCCTGTTGCTGGGCGAGTTCCAGGGATTCCTGTCGCAGGCGCTCAGTCTCATAGGAGCGCAGCGCGGCGTCTACCTCGTGCCAAGCCGCCAATACGGTGCGCTGATAGCGGATTGCGGCCACTTGGTGGCGCGCTTGGGTCAGGGCCAGATTCGACTTCAGGCGTCCGCCCTGGAAGACCGGCAGGTGCAATACCGGGCCGACCGCGAATGTGCGCGATCCCCAATCCCCGAGATCACCGGCGTCGAAGGCTTCTAAGCCCAGGCGCCCAGAGAGTTGCAGGCGCGGATAGAAATCGGCACGCGCTGCGCCGATATCCGCCACCGAGGCACGAAGCAGTGCTTCCGCTTCCTGGATGTCCGGGCGGCGCTGCGCCAGCTCCGATGGCACGCCCACTGGGAGACGTGCGGGCATGGCCGGTAGAGGCGCCGAAGCCAGGCGCGCATCGAGTTCGCGTGGGGGTTGGGCCAGCAGCCGCCCTAACGCGCTGGCCACCGCGTCGCGTTGCTGTTGCAGCTGCACGATGCGGGCCTGGAGCGCGGCAAGCTCGGCGTTGGCAGAAGACGTATCAAGGCGCGATGCCACGCCGTTGCGATGCCGGCTCTCGGCCACCTGGACCAGGTGTTCGGCAATCTCCTCAGTCTCCTCCACGATGGCGAGCTGGGCCTGGATCCCCCGCAGGAGCAAGTATGTCCTCGCCACTTCCGCCGCGATCGACACCTGCACGGCATCGCGGCGCAGGCTTGCGGCCTCCAGCCGCTCCGAAGCCGCCTGCCGCTGGTGGCGAAGATGTCCCCATAGGTCCAGCTCCCAAGATGCCTGGAGGCCAGCTTCATAAAAGTCCGTCGCTTCGGTTGGCGCGCCCAAGCGCGCGAGCGGGCCGTTCTCGCTCAGGCCTTGCTGCCTGGCACTGCCGCTGATGCCGAGGTGGGGAAGCTGCGCTGCACGTACGCTGCCAAGCAGCGCGCGGCCCTCTTCGATACGGGCCGTCGCCTCGCGAACATCCAGGCTAGCAACGGCAGCTTGGTCTTCGAGTGCGGTCAACAGCGGGTCGTTGAACAGTGACCACCACTGCGAAGTCGCAAACGATGTGTCCAGGGCCGGATCACGGTCGATTGCTTTCGTCCAAGCTTCCTTGGCCGCGTCGGCAGCAGGCATTTGCGGCGCCTGGATGTCGGGTGTGGAAACGCAGCTGGCCATGGCGATCACCAACATAGCCAAGCACGTGCGCGGCAACGGGGCGGGACGTGCCTGGTAGCGAGGCAGGGGCATCGGGTACGCGATGGTCAGTAGGTCGCAACATGGTGTTGGGTCATCAGCGCACCGACAATCGACCCGCGCGGCGACGGAATGTTTCCTCATCTGCACGCAATGAAGAAAGACCTTCCAAGCCTCGATGGAGTGGGTCGACAAGTTGAATGGCGCGGCGGCATATGCACCACCAGTCCGGGTGGATTGGTGCACGGATGGAAACAGCCTGCGTCCAGCGGGATGCCTACCGGCCCAAACAGGTGCGAGTCAGCATGGCGATCAGGTTGTGGCGTTGGCCGCACCGGCTCCCATCTGAAGAGGAACGCGTTATGAGTGCCCGTATCGACTATCAGAAGGCGGCTCCGGACCTATTCCGGAAGTTCGTCGAGTTCAGCATGGCCTTGAAGAAGGCGTCTTCGCTGGGCAATACCATTTTTGACTTGGTGCACATCCGTGCATCCCAGCTCAATGGTTGCGCGTTCTGCCTGGACATGCACATCAAGGAGGCGACGCTGCACAAGGAACGCCCGTTGCGCCTGCATCACATCGCCATCTGGCGCGAGTCGCCGCTGTTCGACGCACGCGATCGTGCGGTCCTGGAATGGACCGAAGCGGTGACGCACCTGGATCGTCGCGGCATCCCCGATGAGATCTATGCCGATGCCAAAGACCACTTTACCGATCAGGAATTGGTGGAGCTGACTTGGGCGGTGGCCGAGATCAACGCGTGGAACCGGGTCAACGTTGCCTTCAAGGGCGTGCCGGGCTCCGCAGACAAGGCCTTCGGCCTCGACAAAGCCGGACTGGAGTGAGAAAGCCACCATGCGCAATTCACTGATCGCAGTACTGTTGACCTTCTGCCTGGTACTGCCGGCGTTCGCGGCTGATACCACCAAGGCTGCCGCCGACCAGGGCAAGTTCCCGCGTGTGCACAAGCTGCCGCACGCCACGGTGACCGAACTGATGATCCAGTCGCTGGCGGATCAGCCTGGCAAGGAGATTGAGACCATCGTGGTGGATTTCCCGCCCGGCGCCATCGATCCGGTCCACCGCCACGACGCCCACGCCGTGGTCTACGTGCTGGAGGGACGTATCGTCATGGGCGTGAAGGGCAAGCCCGAACAGGAGATCGGTCCTGGTGAGACCTTCTACGAGGGTCCCAGCGATATCCATACCGTCGGTCGCAATGCGAGCAAGGACAAGCCGGCCAAGTTCGTGGTGGTGCTGTTCAAGGACAAGGGCAAGCCGATCGTGCTGCCGCCGTGAACTGAGATGCCTGTGCAAACAGATACAACTTTCGGGTGGTAGCTCACCCTATCCTCTCCGGTGGAGCAGCATGTCGATGAAGATCTCGACATGCTGCTCCTTTTTCGTTGTTGTCCGTGAATAGAAGGAGCAAGCCCCCCATGCGGAATTCACAACATCCCCTGCATACCGGCTACAGCGCCGCCACAATCGCGTCAGAGGTCCTGGAGGGGCGTGACCTGTCGGGTCTGCAGGCCATCGTGACCGGTGGGTATTCGGGTATCGGTGTCGAGACTGTCCGGGCCCTGCGTAACGCCGGCGCCAATGTGCTGGTGCCCGCCCGTGACCTCGACAAGGCAAGCCGCACCCTGCACGGGATCGATGTGCAGGTGGTGAAAATGGACCTGACCGATCCGGCCTCTATCGACGCTTTCGCTACAGAGTTCCTGGCGCGCAACCAACCGCTGGACATCCTCATCAACAGTGCCGGCATCATGGCCAGTCCTCTGGCGCGGGATGCGCGCGGTTACGAGCAGCAGTTTGCGACCAACCACCTCGGGCACTTCCAGCTGACGGCGCGTTTGTGGCCGGCGCTGGTCAATGCTGGCTCCGCACGGGTGGTCTCGGTTTCCTCCCGCGGCCATTTCTTCAGCGACGTTGATTTCGAGGACCCCAATTTCGAGCGCCGCGACTATGACCGCTGGATCGCGTATGGCCAGTCCAAGACCGCCAACGTGATGTTTGCAGTGGGTTTGGACGCTCGAGGGGCTGCGCACGGGGTTCGAGCATTTGCGCTTCACCCCGGCGCGATCGTGACGGAGCTGTCGCGGCACATGAGTGCCAAGGAGCTCGCGGCCGCCGGCGCGTTTGATGCAGACGGCAAGCCAGTGGCCGATCTCGCACGCGGGTTGAAGAGTGTCGAGCAGGGCGCGGCGACCAGCGTATGGGCTGCCACCAGTGCGCAGCTGAATGACCTCGGTGGGCTATATCTGGAAGACTGCGACGTGGCAGTCATCACGCCCGATCCTGAGCCGGGCGTCGAACCCGAGCGGGTGGGGGTGCGCGGTTATGCGATTGACCCGGTCAAAGCCGAGCGGCTATGGGCGTTGAGCGAGCAGCTAACCGGCGTATCGCTTCCGGTATGAATTGGATGCGGTGAGACCAAGCCCGGCCCTGACGGGCTGGGCTTTCTTTGTGCGGGGCATCAGGCGATCGCGGTCTGGCGCACCGTTGTGTGGCGGCCGATCCAGCCATTGAAACAGGTCGACCCGCGCCACGCAGAAGGTGCCGGCAACAGCGTGTCCTTCAGCAGTCGGGCACCATAGTAGGTGGCATGCTGGTCTGCCAAGACCTTGCGCGAGTCACCGGAGGCCAGCAGATAGCGCTGGGCGAAATCGACCAGAGAGGCGCGTTCGGGGCCGGCGACTTCGACGATCTCATTGGCCGGCGGCTGCAGCGCCTGGCGCGTGACCGCCAGTGCGACATCTTCTGCCGCGATGGGCTGGATGAGTCCGGCGGGCAAATGCACGACGTCGTCGTCTTCAATGCCGCCTTCGATGATGGAGGGAAGGAACTCGAAGAATTGGGTTGAGTGCAGGATGGTGAAAGGCACCTTGGACTTGGCGACGATCTCCTCCTGCGCGATCTTGCCGCGGAAGTAGGGGCTACTGGCGAGGCGCTGGGTGCCCACCACCGACAGGACCACATGGTGCTTGATCCGTGCCTGCGCGGCAGCTGCCAAAAGGTTATGGCCGGCGGTCATGTAGAAATTCATGATCGCGTGATCTTCAAAGGATGGCGGGTTGGTCAGGTCGATGACCACGCTGGCCCCCGAAAGTGCTTGGTCCAGGCCTTCGCCCGTCACGATGTCCACGCCTGTGCTTGGTGCGGCGACCACCACGGTATGTCCTTCCTTGGGTAGGCGTGCAACAACCTTGCTGCCGATCAAACCTGTGCCACCGACGACGACGACTTTCATGAGTGCCTCCTGGGCGCTTGTCCGGGATAAAAGCCAGTGAATCCAGCTTCATCCTAGAAATGCATGGCGCGCGCGAGTAGGCCTATCTAGGGCACCGTCCTGTTCTCGTGGCCGCACCAATCACAGGCGCATACCGAGCATCCCCGCCAAGACGGCTGCATCTAGCACGCCACCTGCGAGCATGAGGATCCATGCCCATCCATTCGCGGTCCGCTCGCGAACGCCATGTGCCACCAGGACCGCGCGGACTGCGCAGGCCAGATGGATGGCAAGTAGCACGATCGCCAAGGCGTAGTGCGGTACCAGCCGGATATTCCAGGCGTCGTCGAGCAGTCCCGCGGGCTGGCCGGTGGCCCACGCGTAGTTGGTCTCAACGCCATTGCGCCGTGCCAGATTGAAGACTGAGTTCAGATGTGCCGGAATGAAGACGGCCAGATACAGACCCGAGGCACGCTGCAGGACTTGGAACGAACTGATTGGCTGTGATTGCGGTTGGCACAGCAGCACCAGTCCGCTGATGACCTGGAAGCCGAACACGGCGACCAAGGCGGGCTGGACAGCGGCATTGCGATAGAAATGCCGCAGCCAGGTCATCACATCGCGGTGGACGTCTTCTCCCAGCAAGCCCAGGAGATGGTTGACGATATGGGGTCCCAAGAACAGCGTGAGCAGCAGCAGCGCGCTGATGCCGTGGAACGCGGGCAACAACGAGCGCGGCCGATCTGCAAGAAGTATCCGTGGCGCGCCAGTCTCGTGGGTCGCCATGCGCAACGCGCCGTAGGCAGTCAGTGCAGACCACGCTCCTGTCCATGTCGCGTCATCAATGCCGTCGATCCGCATGAGATACAGCAGCACGCCGAGCAGCGTGAAGGCAGGTGGTGTGGCCGCGTAGAGGCAGCACAGCTCAAGACCCAACCGTCGGATTGGGGTGAGCAATAGCTTGCGCGCCATCACGGCCGCGCATGCGATGGCCAGAAGCGTGGGGAGTGCGCTGGCAAGCAGGAACGCTGCTCCAGCGCCTGCGTGATGTGCGTGAAATTGTTGTTGCGCACTTGCCAGGATCCAGGGGTAGAGCAAAGACGCAAAGGCGGGAATCAGCCATAGCCAGGCGCCTGCATGGTCGGCGCGACGAGGCATGCTCAATGATTGATCAGCGCTCATGCGCGCTGTCCTGTCGAAGTTCCCATCAGGCCTTTCCCAGCGCGATCTTGCGCGTTTCGCATCAACCCGCAAGCCTAAGCAACCCCAGTAGGGAACCGGTAGGCATAGGTTCGGAAGCGCGGCGTTGCCCAAACGGGAACAATCGCACTATCAGGGTTCGGCGTTTCCTTCGAGTAAGCGGGTTACCGCACAGCCTATGAAGAGATCCTGCACTGCCAGCCCGGAACTATCAAACACCGTAATGTCGCAGGACGAGGCCCGGCCCTTGGTCTGACCGGTCAGGACCCAGCCGATGTCGGTCACGAAGTGATGGGGGCTGGCGTGCTGGAACTCGCCGATCCGGCGGGACTGGGTTGCCAGGTCGCTGAACAGCTTGGCCGTCCTGAACAGCGCTGGTGGTAACTCCTGCTTGCCTTGGCCATCTGTCCCCATTGCTGAGATATGGGTGCCGGGCTGGATCCATTTGGCTTCGAAGAGCGGTGCATGCGCGGTGGTGGCGGTGATCACGACGTCGGCTGACAGGCAGGCCGATTCGGCGGATGAGGCCTGTGCGGGAAGACCTGCGCTGATCAGATCCAGGCAGAACGCCTCGGTGCGATGTGGATCCCTCCCCACCACCAGGATCCGCTCAAAGTCCCGGACCCGGACGACGGCGCGCACCTCGTATCCGGCCTGATGCCCGGTGCCGAAGATTGTGAGCGTGCGAGCGTTCTTACGGGCGAGGACATCGACAGCGACTGCATCGGCAGCGGCCGTGCGGTAGGCGTTGAGCAAGCCGCCTTCGATGATCGAGGCGATCCGGCCGGTCTGTTGGTCCAGCAGGATGATGGTGGAGTTGTGGCGCGGCAGCCCAAGGGCTTCGTTGCCTGGCCAGTAAGCGCCGATCTTCAGGCCGGTGAGTTCCCCGGAACTGGCGGACTTGACGCTGAAACGGGTGCCTTCATCGCGTCCCTGGCCCAGAACGACGGGGAAGATCCGGGTGCTTTCCTCGGATGCAGCAATCAGGGCGCCGCGTGCTGCCTCATAGGCCAGTGCGTGCGTGACGACACTGGCAGACAGGGCTTCGGGAATGAATTTCATGTCCGGCTCCTGGCCAGTCATTGGCCTTAGGGAGAAGGTGGCCTGCTCAGGTGGCGAGCGGCTGCGGGCCCAACAGGCGAGCAAGCACGCCCAAATCCACATTGCCGCCGCTGAGGATCAGGCCAACCCGCTTGCCCCTGACATCGATGCGTCCACTCAGGACAGCGGCAAGCCCCAGGCAAGCGGTGGGTTCGACGACCAACTTCATCCGCTCGGCCAGAAAGCGCATCCCGTGGACGAGCTCCTGATCGGTCACGGTCAGGATGTCTTCGACGTTGCGTTGGATGATGGGGAAGGTGTGGTGCCCCACCTGCGTCACGATCGCGCCGTCGGCGATGGACCGGGGCGGGTCGATCGAGACGATGTGCCCACTGCGAAGCGAGCGTTGTCCATCGTTCCCTGCTTCTGGTTCAACGCCGTAGATCTTGCAGCTGGGGTTGACCATCTTGGCAGCCAAGCAAGTGCCGGCGAGCAGGCCGCCGCCCCCCAGCCCGATGACCAGCGTGTCCAGGGGGCCAGCTTCATCGAACAGCTCCAGGGCGCAGGTGCCCTGACCAGCAATGATCCAGGGATGATCGAAGGGTGGGATCAGTGCATAGCCATGCGTTTGAGCCAGGTGGCTGGCGATTTGCTCCCGGCTTTCCGTGTAGCGGTCGTATAAGACGATCTCGGCACCATAGTCCCGCGTGGCGGCGACCTTGGCTTCGGGGGCGTCCTTGGGCATGACGATCGTGGCCTTGATCCGATGCAGGCGCGCGGCTAGGGCAACCGCCTGCGCGTGGTTGCCCGAGGAGTAGGCCAGCACGCCGTGGATGGCATCGGTATCCAGGGAGCCGATTGCGTTACAGGCGCCGCGGAACTTAAAGGCACCCGCGCGCTGGAACTGTTCGGCCTTCAGGAACAGCTGGGCGCCGGCCATCGCGTCAAGCGTGCGCGAGGTCAGCACGGGCGTAACGTGGGCGTGCGGCGCAATACGCCAGGCCGCGGCCTGGACATCGGCGAAGGTCGGAGCGCTTTGCATGGCCTGGTTCATCGTGCGAAGTCCTGGTCGGAAGCCGGTGACCAACACGGTAGCCAACTGCTTCTAGAATGGTTGCAATATCGTGTTGCGGAAATTGCAATATGGCCCGCGAACTCTTGCGCTCCAGCCAACTGCGCCTGGCAGACCTCGAAGCGTTCTGCGCCGTCGCCGAGCACCACAGCTACGTGGCCGCGGCCCGCAGTACCGGAATGAGCGCCAGCGGCGTGACCCGTGCGATCCAGGGCGTCGAAGCCGTGGTGGGGCACCAGCTGGTCAGCCGTAGCCAACGCAGCGTTTCGCTGACGCCCGCCGGCGAGGCCTACTACCGGGTCGCCAAAGCCGCACTTCGGCAACTCTCCGGTGCCAACGAAGCCCTGTCCCAGGCGGCAGCCGACCTGAGTGGATGGGTTAGGTTCTCCGCGCCATCGCTGCTTGAATCGCACGTGCTGCCGCAAGCGCTGGAACGCGTGGCTCAAAAGCATCCAGGGCTGCATTTCGATGTGTCCTTTACCGATGCTTTCGTTGATCCCGCACAGTCGGGACTGGACTTCGCCATTCGCGGCGCATTCCCGCTTAGCAGCAACCTGATCGGGCGAACGTTGTGGAAGTACGACCGCTTCCTGTGTGCCAGCCCTCACTACGTTGAATCCCATGGCAGTCCCACCCAACCGGACGCGTTGGGGGGCCACCGTTTCCTGATCCATACTGGGCCTCGTCTGCTCCGTAGCTGGCATCTGATCCGAACAAGCGAGGCCAGCATTGTTCGTGTCCATGTCGATGCCAAACATCGAGTAAGTTCTGGATCGGGCGTCTTGCAACTACTCCTTGCGGGGGAGGGTATTGCGCGGCTAGCCAGTTGGGTCGCGCAGCCGCTGATTGATGAGGGCAGATTGGTGCGGGTCTGCCCGGACTATCGGGTCGTTTCGAGCGATGGGAGGCAGGCCGAGATGCATGCGGTCTACCAGGGGCCGACGCCTTCTGCTGGCACCAAGGCGATCATCAAAGCCCTGAGGGATTTCGGCGCCGAGCTTGGGCTCAGGTGAAGTCAGGCCAGGGGAGTACGTTTGATCTGCGAGACCGCCTCGGCGTGCCGATCGTGGTTGAGCGCGTGCTGTGCCGCCTCGGTCTGGATCCAGTCCTCGAACCTGAGGCGTCCGGTGTAATCCGGATGCGCTGCGGTGATCGACTCCTCCTCCAGCGGTCCGCCAAAGTAGGTCGCGTCGATATCCGAAACTGCGCGGCGTGGATCGCGGGTTGAAGCAAACAGTCGCTGGAACCATGCCTCAAAGGTGGCGCGCTCGTTGCCGGCGATCGTGACCGCACCGTTATGCGGCGGGCGCAGCGCGATCGATGCCAGTGCCATGGCGACATCGTCCGCAGCGATCGGCTGGAAATGCGCGCTGGGGAGATAGGCAATCAAGCCCTTGGTAAAGCCGGCTGCCAGTGTTGGCATGAACTCGAAGAACTGGGTGGCCCTTGCGATGGTGTAGGGCATGCCAGAGGCGCGCACCAGGTCTTCCTGTCCTAGCTTGGCATCAAAGTAGGGATTGCCCCTGACCTGGTCGACGCCGACGATCGACAGGCAGATGTGGTGGCGCACGCCCGCGGCGCGTTCGGCCTGGAAGACACGCTGTGCGGAGTCGCGGAAGAAGCTCGCCAGGGATTGCGGGTCGAAAGATGGAACGTCCGAAGTGTCGATCACCACGTCCGCGCCAGCGAAGGCTTCCGCGAGCCCTTCGCCGGTCACGGTGTTCACACCCGTGCGACGAGATGCGGCAAGCACCTGCACACCGGCCATCCTGAGTTCACTGACCACCCGGGAGCCGATCAGGCCGCTCCCTCCCAACACCACGACTTTTTGATTGAGTGACATATTCGATCCTTGATGGCTGAGGAAGAGAGCAGGCTCAGAGGATCTCAGCGATTACCGGCTGGGGGCGATGGAATGCCGTGGCGTATGCAACTGCAGCGGCGAAAGCAAAAGCGGCGACTGCAGGGGTCGCAGCGACAAAGCCTTCGTGGAAGGTCAATATGCCAGCGGCGGAGATCATAATGAATGCTGACAAGAGCGCTCCGGCGAGACGCGTCGCTGAGATCAACAAAAGGCCTACAGCATTGAACTTCAGAAAAGCTACTACGTAGTGGAGCCATGACGGGTATCCCCAGCGCATGTAGTCTGCAATGGTTGCAGAGCTCGGGAACGCACTGGCGATTGCGTCGAAAAGCAAATAAACGGCGAGTACATAGGGGAAGAGTCCACGAATGCCCTGGCGTTGCATGGCTGGAGTCCCCCTGCAGATTAGGTTGGCGTAAGGCGGTTCACGGCCCGCACACTTGTTCGAAAGAAGTCGGGCCGTGTTTTGCTATACACCTATCTGTGGCTGTGCTTTGGCCGACGGCTTCAGACGGAAGCTCACGCCAAGACGATTGAACGCATTCATTGCTGCAATGCAGATTGTCAGGTCGACAAGGTCCTTGTCGTCGAATGCGGCGGACGCTGCAGCATAAGCCACGTCAGAGACATGTGTATCGCCGACGCGCGTGACCTCTTCCGCCCATGCTAGGGCAGCTCGTTCCTTCTCTGAAAAGAGATGTTCAGCTTCATGCCAGACAGGAATCAGCATGGAGCGCTCAACCGAAAATCCCTCTTTTAAGAGATCTCGCGAATGGAGATCGATGCAGTGGGCGCAGCCATTGATCTGCGAAACACGAAGAAATACCAAGTCAATGAGTGTCCGGGAGAGATTTGTCGACTTGGTGGCGTAGTGATGAAGCCCGCCAAGCGCCTTTGCGCCGTCGGGAGCGATCTCGAACCAATTTAAGCGCTTAGTGGTCATGGAAGGTGCGTGCTCCAAAAGCATGTTCTAGGACTTGCGACGATAGAGCGGCGTGCTCTCGGCAACTTGTATGAGCTTGCGCGCTATGTCTGTTTTGACGAGCATGGATGGGACGTCATTCGACAGGTAGCTCAATTCGCGGGTTTGCGGCGTAAGGGAGCTCGGCTGATACAAGTTTCGTCCTATTTCCAGAATGGATTCTGGCCAAGCGAGACGGCCAGAAAAAGGCCTTAGAAGTCCAGAGGATGATTCCAAAAAAGAGACAATAATTCGACACATGCATGCTGTCGGTATCGTGACCCAAGTGGTCGTAGTTGCGCTTACGATCTATGGGTCGACTGTGGTTTCCGGGCGATAGGAGAGAAGGCAAGTGGTTGGACCTGCGTCGCCAGTTCTTGCGCCGAGGTGTACGCTTTCATTGTCTTGGTAGTACAGCCGAGTTCGATCGTCTCCAAAGCCCCTTTCTCGAAGCGAATCCCGCACTGTGTGGATCAGGCATGCACTACCTCATTGAACTCATCAGCCAGTATGGGGTGGTGCTGGTTTTCGCCTGGGTTCTGGTCGAGCAGGCGGGCTTGCCGATCCCTGCGTTTCCCGTGCTGGTGGTCGCCGGTTCATTGGCCGCGTCTGGCGAGCAGTCCCTCGCTTTGATTGGCTTGGTGGCCGTCCTGGCCTGCGTCATCGCGGACGTGGCTTGGTACTACGCCGGCATGCGCTACGGGGCGCGCGTGCTCAGGGTGATGTGCCGTCTGTCGCTGACGCCGGATGGCTGTGTGGCACAGACCGAATCGGCGTTCGATCGTTGGGGAGCAGGTTCTCTGATCGTGGCCAAGTTCATTCCAGGGTTCTCGACCGTGGCTACCGCCATGGCAGGTGCCACGAAGATCCCTCGCCGCGCCTTCCTCACCTATGACGCGCTAGGCTCGCTGCTGTGGGTTTCCGCGGGGCTTGCAACCGGATGGATCTTTGCCGGTGCGGTTGAGCTGGTGCTCAATACCCTGGCCAGCCTCGGGCATTGGGGCATGCTGCTGCTCGCGGGCGTTCTTGCGCTCTACCTGGCGCGCAAGGCATGGGACCGATTCGCCAGCCGGAACGATGTGTCAGTGGTTCGGCTCTCGGTGCAGGAGCTCAGCGCCATGATGGAGAGCGGGCAGGGCGTGCTCCTGTTGGATGTCCGTCAGAAGAAGCTCTGGGAGCAGGAGCGGATCATCGGATCGTCCGCTTACGAGAGCATCGACTGGACTGCCCCCTCGATGGGGGCATACCGCAACTCGCCGGTGGTCGTGTACTGCGACTGTCCCTCTGAAGTCTCGGCCGTCATCGCATTCCGCAAGTTGCGCAGCATGGGCTTCAACCAGGTCTTCCCCCTGGGAGGCGGCCTCAGCGCCTGGCGCCAAGCAGGCTACGAGATTGAACGCGCACGCGCGCTGGACGCGGCTTCGACCGCCTGATCGAAGGTTTTGGTGTTACTGGGCCAGGCCGTGGGGCTGGATATAGCCGGTGCCGATGCCGATGCAGACCAGCGCGATGAGCAGGACGGAAAGCGCGATGCGCCGGGTGAGTGCGTTGACCGTGCGTTTGGTCGTGCCCTTGTCTACCACCAGGTAGTACATGCCCGCACCCAGGTTGTAGAAGATGACGAGCAGGAAGCCGACGACAATGAGCGTTTTCATGAGGACCTCGTTGCTGGGGTGGGGGCGCCGCCGGGCGCGGCGCGCCGAGCGCGCGCGCGGCGTGCCAGCCACGCGCCGCGGATCGTGAAGGCGATGCCGAGCAGGATCAGCAGGACGCCATAAGAAACTGCCGTGGCGAGGATTTGGCGCCACAGGCGGCCCTGCGCCGGGTCGGCGTACCACAGCGACCAGTACATGCTGCCGAGGAACCCCCCGAAAGCGGCAATGAGGGCGAGTGCGTCGTAGAGCCTCCTGGCGCGGTCGCGGGGTTGGCGTGGAAACGCCACGTAGCCCCAGCCGAGCAATAACAGCCACGGCAGGAAGAGGATCAGCGTCAGGTTGAGTTCGATGGTGGGCGACATGGAGGTGGGCACGCTCCGGGACACGGTGCTAGTCTGCGCCGACCGGATCAGATTCATTAGATGCAGATTTCGTAGAAAAAACCAGATCAGTTTGGTTGAGGTCTAATCGGCCGAGGGAACGCTGTGAAGCGCTATGAGTCAGTTGCGAAGGACATCGCAGGCTCGATTCGCAAAGGGTTGTTGGTGCCTGGCGATCGCCTTCCTTCGGTTCGCCGCGCAAGCGCGAGCCGTAACCTGAGCCCGGCCACGATCTTCGAGGCGTATTACCTATTGGAAGCCCAAGGCTTGGTCGAGTCGCGGCCGAGATCTGGCTACTACGTTGCGAAGGTTCCGCAAGCAGCACCGCCCGAGCCGGAGCGACGTTCCGCACCTGATGGACAGGCTCGGCCGGTGGAGATCAGTGCGCTGGTGTTTGAGATTCTCAAGTCCACCGGCTCCAAAGGCGTCGTGCCGCTGGGATCGGCTTTCCCTAGTCCTCTGCTCTATCCGCTGAAGCAGCTGGGTAGGCAGCTCGCCGCGTCGGCGACCCATATGGATCCGTGGAGCACGGTCGAGGACCTGACGCCTGGGCGCATGGAGTTACGACGGCAAATCGCCATGCGCTATCTCCTCTGTGGCGCTCAGGTCGATCCGGAAACCATCGTGGTGACCAATGGGGCGATGGAGGCCTTGAACCTATGCCTCGCCGCAGTGTGTAAGCCAGGCGACGCGGTGGTCGTTGAGTCACCCTGTTTCTATGGTTGCCTACAGGCATTGGAGCGCCTGGGCCTGCATGCGATCGAGGTGGCCACCGATCCGAAGGAGGGGATTGACCTGCAAGCGCTGGAAGAGGCTCTCAAGGCGCATGACCCCAAGGCCTGTTGGGTTATGACCAACTTCCAGAACCCGCTTGGCAGCTCGATGTCTGCGGAGAAGAAGGAAGCTCTGGTCGCGCTGCTGACGCGTCATGCGGTGCCGCTGATCGAGGATGACGTCTACCAGGAGCTGTACTTCGGTTCACGCAGACCAGAGTCCACCAAGCGCTACGACGATGATGGCTGGGTGATGCACTGCGGCTCGTTCTCCAAGTCACTCGCGCCCGGCTATCGAGTCGGCTGGGTCGCTGCGGGACGCTTTGCCGAGCAGGTCGCGCGCCAGAAGTTGATGTCATCGCTCGGCACCGCCGTTCCTACGCAGCTCGCCTTGGCGCACTATCTGGAGCGTGGGAGCTTCGATCGGCATTTGCGCAGGTTGAGGTTGGCGCTTGAGGCGCAACGCGACGCCTACATCGAAGCGCTGGCCCAGCATCTGCCAGTTGGGTCGCGTCTGAGTCGACCATCTGGTGGCTATTTTCTGTGGATCGAATTGTCCGAATCAGTAAATACACTGGCGCTCGCGCGCGCTGCAGCTGCTGAGAGGATCAGCTTGGCGCCAGGGCCGATCTTCTCGGTAGCCGAGTCCTTCAAGCACTCGGTACGGATCAATTTCGGCCATCCCCTTGAGAAAACTGCACGTGAAGGACTCACGCGTGTTTCGACTCTTGCGAATGCAGCATTCCTCGGTCGTAATAAAAGCTAACAAGGCGGCGTTACTACGCTCTCGATCGATGAGTAGGGAACGACCGCCTCTGGCCGAGGCTGTGTAAAAACGCCTGACCACCCAGCACGGGCGAGTTGCCCATGCATACGCCATGTCCGTGCGGACGATGGCATCGCCACTCTCAGGCTGCGATTGCCTTCAACATGCCAGGCATACCGATGATCTTGATCATCCGCTTCATGTTGTAGGCCAGCACCGCCAGGCTGATCTCTGCTCTGACCCTCGGCAACGTCTTGGTTAGTAGCGGCGTAGTACCCAACGACGCCTTGAGGGTGCCGAAGACGTGCTCCACCGTCTGCCGTCGCGCAACGGCGACCTGCGGCCTGGCGTCGAGTCGCAATTGCATCGCCTCAAGCACGTGTTCGTGCTCCCAGCGGCTGATCCGCCGGTAGCGTGCGGTGGTGCACTGTTCGCGCATCGAGCAGCCTGGACAAGCGGACGACCAATACTTGTGCAGCGTCAGGCCGTCTTCTTCGGTGGTGAAGCGATGCGTGGCCTGCTCGCCGGCCGGGCACCGGTAGGCATCGAGTGCTGGTTCATAGATGAAGTCGCGCTTGTCGAAGCGGCCCTCGGCCTTGCTGTTCGAGGTCAGCGGCTTGAGCACGAGCGGGATGATGCCGCTCTGCTCGCAAGCCAGGATCTGCTGGGCGTTGTAGTAGCCGCGATCGGCCAGTGCTGTCAGGTGGTCGATGCCCAGCGCGGCTTTGGCCTTAAGCGCCATGAGCGCAAGCTGCGTCCGATCATGTCCGATGTTGGTGACCTCGTGGGCCACGATCAGGTGATGCTCGGCATCGACCGCGGCCTGCAGGTTGTAACCCACCGTGCCGGTGGCACGCTCTGTCGAGGTCATCGACCTAGCATCCGGATCGGTCAGCGAGATCTGGCGATCGGACGCTTCCTGCAGCTCATGCTCGATGCGATCCAGCGCCGCCATCTGCTCGCGCACCTTGGCCAGCTTGTCGCGCAACTGCGGGATCCGTGCCTCGGGCAGCAGCGCCGGGTTGCGATCGGCACGATCCAGCTCGGCCAGATAACGCGCCACGCTCTCGTCGAGTTGGCTAAGCCGCGCCTTGATCTTGCCGACCGTGAAGTTGCGATCGCGGCTGTTGACCGCCTTGAACTTGCTGCCGTCGATCGCGACCACGGCATGCGAGAACACCTTCATCCTGCGGCAAAGCGCGGTGAAGCGGCTGCAGACCGCCACGATGGCGGCGCCGTTGTCCTTGCGGAAGTCAGCGATCGTCTTGAAGTCGGGCGCCAGCCTGCCCGTCAGCCAGATCACCTCCAGGTTGCGCTGCGCCTCGCGCTCCAGCCGGCGACTGGACTGCACCCGGTTGAGGTAACCATAGATGTATATCTTGAGCAGCGCGGCCGGGTGATAGGCAGGTCGGCCACCGGCGGCGCGGCTGGCTGCATCAAAGCCCAGTGACGCAAGATCCAGCGCTTCCACGAAGGCGTCGACGAGACGAACGGGATTGTCCTGATGGACGTAATCCTCGAGCCGGTCAGGTAGGAGAAGCGCCTGTGTCCGGTCTACGCCATCGACGAATCGCTTCATGATCAGCACCAATCGAGGAGTACTTGGATCTTGCCAGCGATGTGGGGGTTTTTCACACAGCCTCGGCCGGTAGCGGACCAGTAGGGTGCGATTAGGGTGCTTTCTAAAGTAGGGCGTGACCGGCTTGATTGTGCTCTGGCCTAGCCCTGCTCGAACCGATCATTCGCTAAGCCGAGAAATCGGTCGAGACGCTGAGCAAACGCCAGCGGCGCAATTCCTCCAGACGCCGGCTGTTGGCCGCTTCGATAGCATCGGCCGCGTCGCTGCCCAGCGCGATGCGCAGCGGCGGCTGCGGCACTGACGCCAAGGCAAGGATTGCTTGCGCTGCGCGTGCCGGGTCTCCAGGCTGGCGGCCATCGTAGGCACGCTGGCGGCGCGCCGTTGCGCCTACGACCGCGTCGTACTCCGCGCGTCCCTCGCGCAGTTCAGTGGAAGCGCCGGCGAAATCGGTGCGAAAGCCGCCGGGCTCAACAATGGTGACGTAGACGCCGATCAACGCCATCTCCAGCGCGAGCGACTCGGAGAAGCCCTCCACGCCCCACTTGGCGGCCGAGTAGGGAGCGCGACCAGGTGCACCAATGCGTCCACCTACCGACGAGAGCTGCATCAGGTGGCCACTGCGCTGTGCACGCATCAGCGGGATCACAGCCTTGGTCATGATGATCGTCCCGAACAGATTAGTCTCGATCTGCCGGCGGAAGTCGGCCAGTGGAGTGCCTTCCACCGAGTCGACGTTGCCGTAGCCGGCGTTGTTGACCAGCACGTCGATGCTGCCGAACGCCTCGGTCGCGGCCTGCACCGCGCGTTGTGCGGCCGCCTCGTCGGTGACGTCCAGCGACACGGTGCGCACCGCATCGCCGTATCGCTCGGACAGGTCGGCCAGTTGCGCCGGGTCGCGCGCCGTGGCGACGAGCGAGTGTCCGGCTTGAAGTACCGCTTCGGCCAGGGAGCGGCCGAGACCGCGCGAACTACGGGTGATGAACCATCTCGATGGCATGGGAGAACTCCTCTGGGGTCAGGGGGCGCGGGATGCGGGCGCAGCATCGCGCCGTGCGGCCAGCAGCTGGCGGATCTTTGCTTCGGTCTGGGCATAGCCGCCTTCGCCGAAATGCTGGTAGACGATGCGGCCATTCGCATCGATGAGGTACAGCGCGGGCCAGTACTGGTTGCCGTATGCATTCCAGGTCCGGTAGTCGTTGTCCTGCGCCACCGGGTAAGTGATGCCGAAGCGCTGCACGGCGGTCTGCAGGTTGTGCGTTTGCTTTTCGTAGGCATATTCGGGCGTGTGGACGCCCACCACCACCAGACCCTGATCGTGGAAGTTGGCATGCCACTGCTTCACATGCGGCAGCACGTGGATGCAGTTGATGCACGAATAGGTCCAGAACTCCACCAGCACTACTTTCCCGCGCAGCTGCGGCAATGACAGTGGGGAGGAGTTGATCCATTGGCCGATGCCCTGGAAGTCCGGCGCCATCGGGGCCGGCGTGGTGTGGCTGGGTTCGACTGGGTCGGCCTGCACCTGCGGCGAGCAGGCGCCGGCGAACACGCAGGCGGCCAGCAGGGTAAGGGTGGGGGCGAGCTTGCGCATGATCAGAGTCCTTGCGAAAAGGAGGGAAGCCATTGCGTCGCCCACGCCGACACGAACACGTCGTACTGGAACAGTTGCAGCAATGCCACGCCCAGGGCGAGCGCACCGAAGCCGCGACGGAATAGCGTGGTATGGCGTTGCAGTAAGGAGAGGCGGGAATCCACCCACTGCCCGCCATAGGCGATGAGCAACATGGGCAGGCCAGCGCCAAGTGCGTATACGCCGAGTAGTGCGGTGGCCTTTCCCGGCGCCTGGGCGCTGGTGGCCAGCGCCAGCACCGAAGCGAGTACCGGGCCGGCGCAGGGCGTCCACGCCAGGCCAAGCGAGGCGCCGACCAGCAGCCCACCGAGCGCACCACTACGCAGGTGCGCGGCGGTGCGCGGGCCGCGCAATGCCTGCAGCTTCGCCACTAGCGCCTCGAACGGCGACGGCCAGAAGCACGAGAGCGCAGCTAGCAACAGCACGCCGATAGAGGCATCGCGGATGACGCCCTGCAACGCGCCAGAAGTGGCAGAGAGCGCGCCGATCAGCCAGCCACCGGCCGCGAAGCTCAACACAAATCCGGTGATGATCCACAGAGGTGTGGCGCGGCCACGCCCGGCAGTGGTGGCCAGTACGATCGGCAACACAGGCAGGATGCACGGGGAGAGCAAGGTGGCCATGCCTGCGGCGAGGGCCAGGGCGTAGGCAAGCATGTCGATGCTCCGGGCTAGGCGACGTCGATGCGCACGCCGATGTTGCCGCGCGTGGCCCGCGAATACGGGCAAAGGCGATGCGCTTGTTCGACCAGGGCCTGCGCCTGTTCGCGTGACAGGCCCGGCAGCGACACCGTGAGTCGCGCCTGCAGCTGAAAGTCCTCGCCGGCCTTGCCCAAATCGACTTCCGCGTCGATGGCGGTGTCCCCCGGCATCACGATCTGCAAACCCCGCGCGGCCCTCCTCATCGCGCCTTCGAAACACGCCGACCAGCCGGCGGCGAACAGCTGCTCGGGATTGGTGCCAGGACGACCACTGCCCGGCGGGGAGAGTGCGACGTCCAGTTGGCCGTCGTCGCTGTGGGCATGGCCTTCGCGGCCGCCAACAACGCGGGTCTTTGCGGTGTACAGCACGGTATCGAGGGGATTCATGAGGAGCTCCTTGAGGGTTCGCTTGCGCCGTGGCGATCACGGCGCGTAGCGGGTGAACACGTAGTCGCGTTGCTTGACGCGTGCCGCATGGCAGGCATCGCAGGTGCGGTGCTGGGCTTCGTCGGCAGGCTGGCCATCAATAAAACGGCCATAGCCCCAGCCGCCTGTGGCGGCGTAGCGCGTCGAGTCCTTCACCATCACCTGCACCGTGGTGGCGGCGCCGGGCACAGTGGCGGTGGCGAATTCGGCTGATGGCGCTCGCCTCCAGGCCAACTTCACCATCACCGCGCCGTCGGGAAACGGACGGATGTTTTCGCGGAATGCACGCACCGCCAGTGGGTTGCCGAGCACCACGCGCAGTTCGTCCAGCGGGACTGCTTCCTCGGCCGGGGCGATCAGTTCCCATTGCCGGTAGCCCTGCGGCAGCGTCACGCCGTAGATCGGAGCGGCGGGACTGGCATCGTCAGCGCGGGCAAGAAAAGCGACGCTTAGCGCCGTGGCGGCACCGCACAACAGCAGCGCGAATTGCAGGATGGGCTTCATCGAGGCGCTCCGGTTACAGGCGGGTGGCGTCAACCACCGCCTGTGCGAAGGCGGCCGGCGTTTCCTGCGGCGGGTTGTGACCGATGCCGCCACGCAGCGTGCGGTGCTCGTACCTGCCTGTGAACTTCGCCGCGTAGTCTTCCGGCCGCGGATGCGGCGCGCCGTTGGCATCGCCTTCCAGGGTGATGGTCGGCACGGTGATGGCCGGCAGCTGCGCGATGCGCTGCTCCAGCGCTGCATACTTGGGCTCGCCCTGCGCAAGGCCCAGCCGCCAGCGGTAGTTGTGAATCGTGATGGCGACCTGGTCGGGGTTGTCCAAAGCCGCCGCGCTGCGAGCGAAGGTGGTGTCGTCAAACTTCCACTCCGGCGAGGCCAGCTGCCAGATCTGCCTCGCGAAATCGTGGGTGTACTGCGCGTAGCCGTCGCGGCCGCGATCGGTGGCGAAGTAGTACTGGTACCACCACTGCAGTTCGGCAGAGGGCGGCAGCGGCTTGCGGCCAGCCTCTTGGCTGCTGATCAGGTACCCGCTCACCGACACCAGCGCCTTGACTCGCTGTGGCCACAGCGCGGCGACGATGTCGGCCGACCGCGCGCCCCAGTCGAAGCCGGCCAGCGTGGCGCGCTGGATGTGCAGCGCGTCCATCAGCGCGATGACATCGGAGGCCAGGGCGGCCGGCTCACCGTTGCGCGGCGTGTCAGGTGAGAGGAAGCGCGTGCTGCCGTAGCCGCGCAGGTGCGGCACGATCACCCGGTAACCCTGTGCGGCCAGCTTGGGGGCAACTTCGGCGTAGCTGTTGATGTCGTACGGCCAGCCATGCAGCAGGATGATGACTTCACCCTTGGCGGGGCCGAGGTCGACGTAACCGATACGCAGGTCGCCTGCATCGACATGCTTATTGGCGACTAACTCGGGTGGCAGCTTTGGGGGAGCTGCATGCGTCGCCGACTGCGCGAATGCAGTTCCGCTAAACAACAGGAAGGTGCCTGCCAGCCATGACAGGGTGCGCGGGCGGCGCAGGTTCAAGGCAGAGATCGCGAACATGGTGGATCCTCCAGCAGGATGGATGAAGGTGGATTGGGAGGCGCGGCGCGCGCGTACGCGCCGCGGCCTAATCAGATGGAAAAGCCGCCATCCATCGTCAGGCTGGCGCCTGTCATGTAGCTCGCCTCGGCACTGACCAAGTACGCTGCCAACGATGCGACTTCTTCCGGGCGTCCCACGCGCTGCAACGGGCTACGCTCAGCAAGATGGTCGAGGAAGCCGGCGGTGATGTCGGTCTCGATCGGGCCCGGCTGGATGTTGTTGATCGTGATCTTGCGCGGCGCCAGATCGAGCGCCAGCTCACGCACCAGCGCGGCGACTGCGGCCTTCGTCATAACGTAGACGCTGCCACCAACCGATCCGCTACGTTGGGCGGTGTTGCTGCCGATCGTGATGATTCGGCCCCCATCGGCAATCTTGGCGGCTGCAGCCTGGATCGCCAGGAAGACGCCGCGAACGTTGACTGCCAGCATCTGATCAAGCGTGTCGACCGGGAACTGCTCCAGAGGACCGCCCTGATATACGCCCGCGTTGACGACTGCGACTTGCAGAGTGCCTAGCTTGGCGGTGGCGTCGGCGACGGCAGCCGTGATGGCATCCTGATCCGCTGCATCGGCTTGCAGGGCAATAGCTTGGCCGCCTTCGGCTTGGATGGCGGCGACGACTTCGGCGGCCTTGTCGGCGCGCGAGGCATAGGTCAGGGCAACGGCGTAGCCCTCTTGAGCCAGGCGGCGTGCAATGGCCGCGCCAATGCCACGGGAACCGCCGAAAACCAGGGCAGCCTTGGGGGAGGAGGATTCAGAAGTGTTCATGGTCGTTTTTCTCGGATGTGGCCAACGGGGCTCCGCGGCGATGGACACATTCCGCACCTGCCCCGTATCCGAGACGTGTCTGGATGCAGGGCGATTTGTCGCTGGTTTCCCGAAAACGGCCTATGGATACGTTCTGATACAAAACGGCGATATCCGCTCGCTGGGTGGCCGGTCCACTGGCGATACCATTCCCGCCACATAGCCATGGCAAGGCTTGGCCGCACTTTCGGAGCTCCAACCAATGTCGTCCCACACCGATCACATCCTCGTCGTCGATGACGACCACGACATCCGCCAACTGGTCGGTGACTATCTGCGCAAGAACGGCCTGCGCGTGAGTCTGGCCGCCGATGGGCGCGAGATGAAGGCAACTTTGGATACCAGCGACGTAGACCTGGTGGTGCTCGACGTGATGATGCCTGGCGAAGATGGCCTGACCTTGTGCCGTAACCTGCGCGCCAGTAAGCACCGCACGGTGCCGGTGCTGATGCTCACCGCGCGCGACGACGAGACCGATCGCATCATCGGTCTGGAGATGGGCGCCGACGATTACGTCGTCAAGCCGTTCTCGCAACGCGAACTGCTGGCGCGCATCAATGCTGTGATCCGCCGCACTCGCATGCTGCCGCCGAACCTGCAGGTAAGCGAGGCGGCGCGGCTGATCGGCTTCGGCGACTGGCGCCTGGATACCATCGCGCGTCATCTGCTTGATGCGCATGACACCGCCTATCCGCTCAGCGCCGCCGAGTTTCGTCTGCTGCGCGTTTTCGTCGACCACCCGCAGCGCGTGCTCAGCCGCGACCAGCTGCTCAACCTCACGCAGGGCCGCGACGCCGAGCTGTTCGATCGTTCGATCGACCTGCTGGTCAGTCGCCTGCGCCAGCGCCTGGGCGATGCGGCGCGCGAGCAGGCATACATCAAGACCGTGCGAAGCGAGGGCTATGTGTTCTGCCAGCCGGTCACGCTGATCGGGGACCCTGCGTGAGCCTGCGCATCCCGTGGCCGCGTTCGCTGGGCACGCGGCTGGTGCTGCTGCTGGCCGGCGGCCTGCTGCTGGCGCATGCGCTGTCGTTTGGCCTGTTGCTGCATGAGCGCGACCTCGCCACGCGCGGCGTGATGCTCAGCGGCATGGAGCAGGACGTCCCGTTGAGTGTGGCGCTGCTCGAGCGGCTGTCGCCGGCCGAGCGGCAGGCCTGGCTGCCAAGGCTGGAGCGGCGCACCTATCGCTATCTGATGCGTCCTGCACAGCCCGGCACGGCACTGGACAGCGAGCGTGCGCGGCAAGTCAGCGGGCTGGTCGACAACGCGCTGGGCCATCATTACGTGCTGCGGCCGCGTGCCGTATCGGCCACCCCGGAGCGGTATGAAATCGAGATCACGCTGGCCGACGGCCAGCCACTCACGATCCAGGTCACGCCTTCGCTGCTGCCATTGGCGCGCTGGCTGCCGTGGGTGCTGGCGATGCAGGTGCTGCTTTTGATCGCATGCGCGTGGTTGGCGGTGCGCGTGGTGACACGTCCGCTGGCGCGGTTGGCCGATGCGGCTGGGCGGTTGGATCCTGCGCGGCCATCGCCGCCGTTGCCGCAGGATGGTCCGCGCGAAGTTGCCCAGGCTGCGGGCGCGCTCAACGCGCTGCAGGCACGCATCGCCACGCATGTCGCTGAGCGCATGCAAATCCTCGCGGCGATCTCGCACGACCTCCAGACCCCGATCACCCGCCTGCGCCTGCGCGTGGAAAGCATGGACGAAGGTCCGACGCAGGCGCGCTTGGTCGATGACGTGACCCAGCTCGGCCAGCTCGTGCGCGAAGGCGTGAACTACGCGCGCAGCGCGCATGTCGCACTGGGGCCGGCTGTGCGCGTGGACCTGCAGTCCTTTCTCGGCAGTGTGGTGGACGATTACCAGGACATGGGCCGCGCCGTGCAAATGGGCCATACCGAGGCGGTGGCGTTGCCGACCTACCCGCATGTGCTGCGGCGCGTGGTGCAGAACCTGGTCGACAATGCGCTCGCCTACGCGGGCAGTGCTGAGGCGGCGCTGCATCGGCAGGCGGACGGCCACGTGCGGATCGAGGTGCTTGATCGGGGCCCCGGCATTCCCGCCGACGCGCTGGCCGCAGTGCTGCAGCCTTTTCATCGTCTGGAGCCTTCGCGTGGTCGCGAGAGTGGCGGTACCGGGCTGGGGCTGGCGATCGCCCAGCAGCTGGCGCAGGCCCTCGGCGGTGAACTGCAACTGGGCAACCGCGAGGGCGGTGGGCTTTGTGCGGTGCTCGTTCTGCCTGCGGGTGCGTGACCGG
>JBIIHJ010000099.1:0-11294 GCA_044235875.1 Pseudoxanthomonas sp. | reverse complement strand
GCATCACGAAAACGAAGTGGCGCAGAGCGAATGCGCGCACGGTGGCCAGACCTTTGCCCGGTTCTGGATGCACAACGGCATGCTCAACTTCGGCGGTACCAAGATGAGCAAGTCGATCGGCAACATCGAACGCGTGCACGACCTGCTGCAGGCGCATCCGCCCGAGGCACTGCGCTATGCGCTGCTCTCGGCGCACTACCGCCAGCCGCTGGAATGGTCCGATGGCCTGATCGAGCAGTCGGTGCGCACGCTGGACCGGTTGTACGGCACGCTGCGCGATCTGGCCGATGTGGACGCGGACGCCCGCATTCCCGCCAGCATCGAAGCGGCGCTGGACGATGACCTCAACACGCCGCAGGCGCTGGCCGAGATCGCCCGCATCGCCGGCGAGGCCCGCAAGGCCAGCGACATCGACCGGGCCACGTTGAAGTCCGACCTGCTCGGCGCCGGCCTGGCCCTGGGCCTGCTGCAACAGGCGCCGGCCGAGTGGTTCAACCGCGGCACCTCCCGCGATGACGATGCCCGCATCCAGGCGTTGGTCGAAGCGCGCAGCACGGCCAAGGCCGCACGTGACTTCGCCCAGGCCGATGCCATCCGCCAGCAGCTGGCCGACGAAGGCGTGCTGCTGGAAGACACCGCCCAGGGCGTGCGCTGGAAGCGCGCTTGACCTGCCACACACTCGTCATCCCCGCCACAGCGGTGGATCCGCGGCCTTTCCTGACCAGCCCTGCGCACGCGGGGTGCCTCGGCCAAGCCACTGGATTCCCGCCTTGGCGGGAATGACGACTTGAAGAGATCCACCAACGTGACTGACACCGTTTTCCCCATGGAACCCACCGCCGCCGATGCGCAGGCCGCGATCAAGGACGAGTTCGCGTTCTTCTCCGACTGGGCCGAGCGCTACCAGTATCTGATCGACCTGGGTCGCAAGTTGCCGCCGTTTCCCGAGGAATGGAAGGTCGAAGAACACCGCCTGCTGGGCTGCCAGTCGATGGTGTGGATCGTGCCGCAGGGCCATGCAGACCGACTCGACTTCAAGGCGATCAGTGATTCGGCCATCGTCTCCGGTCTGATCTTCCTCGCACTGCGCGTGTATGCGGGCCGCTCGGCACAGGAGATCCTGGCCACCGAGCCGGACTACATCGCCGACATCGGCCTGGCCAAGCATCTGTCGCCCACGCGCAGCAACGGCCTGGCCTCGCTGCTGGCCTTCATCCGCCAGACCGCCAGGGCGCAGGTCGGGTGAGCGTCCCGGCCCCCGTCGAAAGCGAAGTCACCGCACGCGAAGTCCTGGCCCAACCCGGCTTCATCCGCACCCTGGCCTATCGCATCGGCGCGATCGTGTCCTACCAGGTAGTGTCGGTCGCGGTGGGCTGGCACATCTACCAGATCACCGGCAATCCGCTGGCGCTGGGCCTGATCGGACTGGCCGAGGTGTTGCCGTTCGTGTGCGTGGCGCCGTTTGCCGGCTATCTGGTGGACCACCTGCCGCGCCGCAGGCTGGGCATGGCCGCGTGCCTGGGCCTGCTGCTGACTGCCTTGATCCTGCTGTCGGTCAGCCGCGGCTGGCTACCGATCCAGGGCGTGTGGCCGATGTACGCCGCGGTCTGCTTGACCGGCATGGTCCGCTGCTTCCTGACCCCGGTGTACAACGCCCTGTTCGCACGCGTGCTGCAGCGCCGACAGTACGCACGCGGCACCAGCATCGCCAATGTGTTCTTCCAGTCCGGCCTGGTCCTGGGCCCGGCCCTGGGCGGCGGCCTGGTCGCCTGGGGCGGCACGACGCTGGCCTATTCGGTGGCCGTGGTCCTGGCCGCGATTTCCATCGGCGTGCTGTTTCCGCTGAAGGTCGAGGAGCCGCTCGCCACCGGTCCGCGCGCACCGGTGTTCAAGAGCATCGGCGAAGGCATGCGCTTCGTGTTCTCCAACCAGGTCATGTTGGGCGCGATGGCGCTGGACATGTTCTCGGTGCTGCTGGGCGGCGCGGTCTCGATGCTGCCGGCCTTCATCCACGACATCCTGCACTACGGCCCGGAAGGCTTGGGGATCCTGCGCGCCTGCCCGTCGCTGGGCGCGGTCGCCGCCGGTCTGTGGATCGCCCGCCATCCGATCGACAAGAACGCCGGCCGCATCCTGATGATCGCCGTGGCGGCGTTCGGCGTGTGCACCATCGCCTTCAGCCTGTCGCGCCACTTCTGGCTGTCGGCCGCGATCCTGGTGGCCTATGGCCTGTGCGATGGCGTGTCGATGGTGCTGCGCTCGACCATCATGCAGCTGGCCACGCCGGACGAGATGCGCGGCCGCGTATCGTCGATCAACAGCATCTTCATCAGCTCGTCCAACGAGCTGGGCGCGTTTTACGATGGGGTGATGGCGCGCTTTTTGGGCCTGGTGCCGGCCGTGCTGGTCGGCGGCTGCGTGACCTTGTGCGTGGTGGGCATCACGGCGTTCAGGGCGCCGAAGTTGCGGGATCTGGCGATCAGGGATCTGCAGTAGCGCTCCGTGGAGTTGCGCGGGGTGCCCTTGAACGAAGCAAAGCGGGCGGAACGCTTGTGCACGGTTATGTGGCACGCCCTGCTTTTGTCGCGGCAAAAGCATGCAGCACCGCCGCGCCTGTTCCAAGAAGCGCTGTCTTCAAAGAGGGGATTGAAAACATTCTCCGATGCTGGGTATCGGCGCCCTGTGCTTTTCGGTTGACCGTTCGCTTGACGGCTAGGCACGTCAACAGCGCAAAAGCAAAAGCAGAAAATCAAAGAAAAAGCAGCGGAGCAAGCTCCGCTCTACAACGGCGCGACATACCCATGTAGAGCCGAGCTTGCTCGGCTGCTTTGGCTTTGGCTTTGGTTGCTGTTGCTGTTGCTGTTGCTGTTCCCAGATTTGCGCCTCAGCGCCTTATAAGCCAGCCGAGCACCGCAGGCCGAAACGGCCGAAGAGCGCGGGTGCCCGAGCGCAGCGAGTTCCCGCGTCGCGCCGTGTCCGGCAAGAGCACGGGAAACCGCCGCGTAGCAGCGGATCGCGTCAGGCGCTGGCGGTTGCCCCCTTTCTCAAAAAAAAAAGGAAGTCGCGCAGAGATGCCGCGTGAAAGCCCTCGCCCCAAAGAAAAAGCCAGACGCTTGGCGCCTGGCTCAATCAACAGATCAACAACTGCAGCCTACGCCACCGCGCAGACCACCCGTCACCAGATCAGATCATCCGGCACCTGGTACTGCGGATCCGCATAGGGATCTTCTTCCACGGTCGCATTGGGATCGACCCGCAGCGCCACCGCTGGCGCGAACAGCGCCTCCACTTCGTCCAGCAATGCAGCGCTGACCAGCAGATAGCGGCCGGCCTGCTGCACGATGCCCAGCTGACCGGCATTGAGCGCCACGAGCTGTTCGGCGGTGACATGGATGCGCTTGATCTTGCCGCCGTAAGGGAAATGGCGCACGACATCGGCGGCCGGATCGTTGAGTGTCTTGCCTTCGATCAGGGCATCGACCTTGGCGCGCGCCTCTCGGCGCAGGCGGGCTTCTTCCTGTTTCAGGCGTTCGGCTTGGATCCGTTCGTCCTTCTCGCGCTGGGCACGGATCGCATAGGCCTTGGCCAGATCGATGTCCTCGCGCGAACGCGCCGGCTTGTGGTTCGGCCGCGCCTGCCCGCCCGCGCTGTTGCCACCTGGGCGGGCCTGCTGCGACTGAGGACCACGCCCCTGCCCGCCCGGCTTGGCACCGGCGTGCGGGCGACCCTCGCCCTTGCCGCCTGCCGAACGCGGCCCGGCGTGCTGCGGGCGCCCCTGCGGCTTGCCGCCAGGCTTGCGGTCGGGGGTACGCTCAGGCTTGGGCGCGGGCTTGAAACCCAGCCCCAGCAGCTGGTCTCGCAGTGAATCGGTCATCGGTTTCGATCAGTAGTGCGGGGGCGGCGGTTCGTCGCCCGGGTCTGCGTAAAGTTCGGTGCGCACCTTGCGCAGATCGGCAAGCAGGTTGCCGATCATGCCCGCGTTGCGGTTGCCCTCGGCGCGCGCATCGGCCAGGGCTTCGCTCAGCTCGGCCAGGGCATGTTCCTGGAAGGCGAGCCTGGTCTCCAGTTCGACCAGGCGTTGCTCCAACACATCAGGCAGCGAGGCTTCGGTTGTCGACATTACTTGGCGATGCCGATCAGCTCGACATCGAAGGTCAGCGTGGCTTCCGGGCCGATCGGGCCACCCTGCGTGCCCGCCGCGCCGTAGCCCAGCGAAGCCGGAACCCAGAAGCGGTACTTGGAGCCCACCGGCATCAGCTGCAGGCCTTCGGTCCAGCCCGGCACCACGTTGGCCAGCGGGAAGGTGGCCGGCTCGCCGCGGGTGTAGGAACTGTCGAACACGGTACCGTCCAACAACTTGCCTTCGTAGTTCACGCGCACGGTGCTGGCGGCGGTCGGACGCTCGCCGCTGCCCTGGCGCAGGACCATGTACTGCAGGCCCGACGGCGTGGTGACCACGCCCTTGACGGCCTTGTTCTTGGACAGGAATGCAGCGCCCTCGTCGCGGTTGCGCTGGGACAGGCCGGCCTGGCGCTCGCTGGCGTAGGACTGCACGACCTGGCGCGCCTCGTCTTCGGTCAGCAGCGTGGCGCCCTTGGCGAACATGGTGCGCACGGCCTGCAACAGCACCGGCAGGTCCACTTCGTTCTTCAGCGGGGCCAGCTTGGGCCCGATCATGTAACCGCCGATCAGGGCACCGACGTTCTGCTTGTTGACGGCCGGCGGCTGGCTCCCCGGCGGCTGGCCCGGCGGGGTCTGGCCGGCCTTGGCTGCCAGGCTCGCGCGCAGCGCAGTGTCGGTGGCCTGGGCGTCGGCTTCGCTCAGCGTCGGCTTCTCACCCTTGATGGCGCCCTGCAACGCGGTCTGCAGGCTGGCCGGGTCGATGTAGTCGGCGACCGGTACGAACGAACGGCCGATATCCATGCCGATGGCATAGCTGACCTTCTCGCGCTGGTTGTCCAGCGTCTTCTTTTCCTGCGCCAACGCGTTTCCTCCGATCAGGGCCGAGGCCAGGCACATGCCCGCCACCCAAGTGCCAAACAATTTCATCCGGTGCATCCCTCATGCGACAAAAGCGCCGGTGCAGCCGGCGCGACAGGCGCACATTGTGGCATGTGCGCCCGCAGCAGGCGGGGATCGCCGCTCGCATGGGCGGGGCCGTACCTCTCTGCAGCAGTACAGCACGCGCATCGGGGCTCTGACTTGGACAGCCGCGCGATCACCCAGCCGGCTTCGAAGCGCCGACGGCCCCTGCCGTTAGTTGGGTGAACAAAGAATGTCGACCCTATTGACGGCCCGATCTTAGGTGTTATAGTTGACTACAACACCACTCACCCAAAGCAGGGCAAGCGATGGTCAGCAGGCGCAAGACTTCCGGTACGACATGGCTCGGGCTGACCTTGGTCGCCCTGGCCGTGGTGGGCCTGATGGCCCAGCTCCACCCCCAGCAGGCCGCGGCGATGCCGTTGGCCATGGAAACGGCCGCCGCGCAGGTGGTGCTCAAGCCGGTGCTGGATGCCAGCACCGACCCGACTCCTTCCCCAGCCCAGGACGGCATCCACCATCGGCGGCCCGCGCTGTCGATGCCTTACTTCTCTTTCGCCCGTCTGTTGCGACCCGGGAGCTGAACCCATGACACCCATCCAATGGAGCGACGGCGCTCCCATCTATCGCCAACTCAAGGAAAAGGTCATCGCCATGATGCTCGACGGTGAACTCAAACCCGGCGACGCGCTGCCTTCGGTCCGCCAGGTGGCGGCCGATTACCAGCTCAACCCCATCACCGTTTCACGTGCCTACCAGGAGCTGGCCGACGAGGCCCTGGTCGAAAAACGCCGCGGCCTGGGCATGTTCGTGACCGAGGAGGCCGCAAAGAAGCTGCTGGCCACCGAACGCGAGCGTTTCCTCACTGACGAATGGCCGGCCGTTGCCACGCGCATCGCCCGCCTGGGACTGACCATCGAAGAACTGCCCAAGGGGGGCGACGCATGAATGCCATGACCCAAGATGCGATTGTCCAACCGGTCGTCCAGGCCAGGAGTCTGCGCAAGACCTATCGCAACAAGGCCGCGCTGGACGGCGCCAGCTTCCAGATCGAGGCCGGGCGCATCGTCGGCCTGATCGGCCCCAACGGTGCCGGCAAGACCACCGCGCTCAAGGCGATCCTGGGGCTGACCCCGGTCCAGGGCGATCTGAAAGTGCTGGGCATGGATCCGCGCAGCAGCCGCGACGCGCTGATGAACGAGGTCTGCTTCATCGCCGACGTGGCCGTGCTGCCGCGCTGGATGAAGGTGTCCGAGGCGATCGACTTCGTTGGCGGCGTGCATCCGCGCTTTGACCGGGCCAAGTGCCTGCGCTTCCTGGAAGGCACCCAGCTCAAGCCCAACCTGCGCGTGCGGGAGATGTCCAAGGGCATGATCGTGCAGCTGCATCTGGCGCTGGTGATGGCCATCGATGCACGCCTGCTGGTGCTGGATGAGCCGACGCTGGGCTTGGATATTCTCTACCGCAAGCAGTTCTACCAGCGCCTGCTGGAGGATTACTTCGACGAGAACAAGACGATCATCGTCACCACCCACCAGGTGGAAGAGATCGAGCACATCCTGACCGACGTGATGTTCATCCGCGACGGCAAGATCGCCCTGACCGCAACGATGGACGAGGTCGGGACCCGCTACACCGAAGTCCTGGTGTCCGAAGCCTCCGCTGCCCAGGCCCGCGCCCTCAACCCGATCGACCAGCGCGCCCTGCCCTTCGGCAAGACCGTCATGCTGTTTGACGGCATCCCAAGAGAGCAGCTCGCCGCCTTCGGCGAAACCCGCAATCCCGGCCTGGCCGACCTGTTCGTGGCCATCATGAAAGGAACCTACGCATGAACGCCCCTGCCCGTATGTTGTCCAAGCCCAGCGTCTTCGGCTGGCTGCTGCGCCGCGAATACTGGGAAAACCGTGGCGGCTTTCTCTGGGCCCAGGTGATCACCGCTGGCATCATCCTGGTGTTTGCCGCACTGGGCGCAGTGATCGGCGCGGTCCAGGCCCGCGGCAAGTTCGACGGTGACACCCTCAGCAACGACATGGTCGGCGCCAACCTCGTGTTCGGAGCGACCGGTGACTTCGCGCTGCTGGCCGGCTTCACCATTGCCGGGATCGTGGTGGCCTTCGTGGTGTTCTTCTACTGCCTGGGCAGCCTCTACAACGACCGCAGCGACCGCAGCGTGCTGTTCTGGAAATCGCTGCCCGTCTCCGATGCGATGACCGTGTCCTCCAAGCTGGTGTGGGCATTGCTGCTGACCCAGATCGTGTCGCTGATCGTGGGCCTGCTGATGGGCCTGGGCCTGTGGGTGATCATCGCGCTGGCGTCGGCCTTCACTGGCGTCCCCGGTGCCGGGGCGATCTTCACCGCCTCCCATCCGTTCCGGGTGATCGGCACCATGCTGGCGACGCTGCCGATCTATGTGTTGTGGTCGCTGCCTGCCGTGGGCTGGCTGATGTTGTGCTCGGCCTGGGCCAAGCGCGTGCCGTTCCTGTGGGCCGTACTGGTGCCGCTGCTGGCCTGCATCGTGATCAGCATCATGGGTGCCATGCCGGGCCTGAGCCTGCCGTTGGGCGATGTCTGGTACGTGGTGATGTATCGCGGCCTGCTGAGCGTGCTGCCCGGCATCTGGATTCCCGCCGAAATGGCGCGCCACGAGACCGTCGAAAGTGCCACCCAGTCCTTGCAGAACCCGGCCCAGGCGGTTGACCTGGTCCTGCACCACACCAGTAACCCGTCCATCTACGCCAACCCCGACCTGTGGATCGGCGCGGCGGTGGGTGTGGTTCTGATCGTGCTGGCCGTGATCGTCCGTCGCCGTCGCGACGACGCCTGAATCCTACAAGGACCCAAGACCATGACATCCACGCATCGTCTGCTGTTGATCCCGGCGCTGGCCGCCGGGCTGCTGGCCACACCCCTGCTGGCCAGCGCGCAGGACGCACACTGCAAGTTCTCCGAACCGCGCGCACTCAAGCTGGATCTGGCCGGCGCCAAATCGGTCGTGTTCGAGGTCGGTTCCAACGATCTGAAGGTCAAGGCCTCCGCCGGGGCCGACAGCGCCCTGGCCGGTCGCGCCTGCGCCAGCACCCAGGATCTGCTCAAGCGCCTGACGCTCACCCAGAAACGGGTCGGCGACAAGCTGGTGGTCAGCCTGGCCGAGGACCGGCCGTTGAAGATCAGCTTCGGCAGCAGCTATTCGTACCTGGACCTGAGCGGCACCGTGCCCAACGACCTGCTGGTGCAGCTGGACGTGGGCTCGGGCGATACCTCGCTGAGCGGCGCAAGGGCGGCCAGCGCCGATGTCGGCTCGGGCGATGTGACCCTGCGCGACATCGCCGGGCCGGTCACCGCCAAGATCGGCTCGGGCGACCTGAATCTCGACGGCGCCGGTGCGTTCAAGCTGCTGAGCATCGGCTCGGGTGACTTGGAGGCAGCGCGCGTCAAAGGCAAGGTCGAGATCGGCAGCATGGGCTCGGGCGATGCAAAGCTGCGCGACATCGGCGGCCTCGACGTCACGTCCGTCGGATCGGGCGACATCGACGTCAGCGACGTGGCCGGCTCGGTCGTCGTGGGCTCGATTGGTTCCGGCGACCTGACCGTGCGCGATGTGCGTGGCGACCTGACGGTGCATCGCAAGGGCAGTGGCGACATCGATCAGCGTGGCGTGACCGGCACGGTCAACCTGCCCAAACAAGACTGACTCCCGCGCTCCCTTCTTCCTGGAAACCACGCCATGAATACCTCTCTTTTGCGCGCCGCATTGGCCGCGGCCCTACTGACCCTGGCCGCATGCCAGCCCGACACCAGCAAGGGCGCCGTGGCCCAAGGTATGGATCAAGCCCAGAAAGGCCTGCAGAAGGCCTCCACCGAGATGGAAAAGGCCAAGGATGAAATCTCCCTGGCGCAGCGCAAGCTGGAAACCGAGAACATGTCGCTCAGCGATGAGGACCACAAGCTGCCCAAGGCGGAAGTCACCCCGGCGGGCGAGCTGCTGATCGACGGCAAACCGGTAGCGATGAGCCCCGAGCAGAAGGCGCTCGGCCACGCCTATCGCACCCATCTGCAGGGCGTGGCCACCGATGGCATCGCCATCGGCATGGAAGGCGCCAAGCTGGGCATCGACGCGGCGGCAGCGGCGCTCAAGGGCCTGATGAGCGGCCAGGGTGGCGAGCAGGCCGGCCAGCAGGCCGAAGCCCTGGCCAAGGACAAGATCAAGCCCCTGGTCGAGCACCTGTGTGCCCGCCTGCCCGAGCTGCTGAAGTCGCAGCAGGCCTGGGCCACGGCGCAGCCGGAGTTCCGTCCTTACGCGAAGATGGACCAGTCCGACGTGGACGACTGCATGGACAAGGACAGCTTCAGTTTCTGACGTCGCCACGGCAACCGACCGGGCGTGGACTGCCAGTCCTGCCCGGTCGATCGCTTACAATCGGTCCATGCGTACTTCGATCAAAACCACCCTGCTCGCCCTGCTGGCGAGCTTGTCGTTGACCGCCTGTGGCGATAACGGCGAGCGCGCCTCGGCCCGCGCCGAGCGGATGAAGCCAGCGACTTCGGTCACCACCATGGAAGTATCCATGCGCCAGCCGCCCGGTGCGGCAGTGAGCATTGGTCCGGATGGCAGCCTGAAGTTGGACGATGTAGTGATGCCGCAGCCGGCCGAAAAACAACAGCAGCTGCAGAATTATTTCGGCCAGCTGCAGATGCGGCGGCAGCAGGTCCTGGACCAGCTGCAGTCCAGCGGCGGCAAGCCGATCACCATCGCACCGGACGCGCAGATCAAGGCGCTGCAGACGCAGCTGATGGCCGATTTCCCCGAGCTGCGGCCATACGCGGGCAGCCTGGACGTCATCCGGCTGGAAGCCCGCTGATCGCTTGAAGAAAACCGGCGCCTGGCGCCGGTTTTTTTTTGTCCTTGGACATGGCCGCTCCTGAAGTGGGCAATCGCAAGCCCCTGTAGAGCGGAGCTTGTGGCGACCCCTTATTGGGCGCTCCGCTAGCACGACCCAGTGACTTGACCGGAGCGCAGCGGAGCAAGCTCCGCTCTACATGGAGCCCGACGCAAACCGGCGCCTGGCGCCGGTTTTTGTTTGTCCTTGGACATGGCCGCTCCTGAAGTGGGCAATCGCAAGCCCCTGTAGAGCGGAACTTGTGGCGACCCCTTCTTGGGCGCTCCGCTAGCACGACCCAGTGGCCTGACCGGAGCGCAGCGGAGCGGAGCAAGCTCCGCTCTACATGGGGCCCGACGCAACACGAGGTGCGTTCGATCGGTCACACAGGTCGTCATTGCCTCTGCCACTGATCGACCGCGCTCGTCCGGCCCCGCGAAGCACGCGGGGCGTTCGATCAACCCGCGCGGCAGTGCCGCGCAGGCGGGTAGTGCTCACCCCCCGCCGCCGCCCGGCTTGCCGTGGATGCCGCCCTTGGCCAGCGCGGCCGGGTCCAGCAGCGGTTTGAGTTCGGCCTCGGTCATGCCGGTGACCTCCATTGCCACCTCCATCACCGGGCGGTTCTGCTTGTAGGCCTGCTTGGCGATCGCCGCGCCTTTCTCGTAGCCGATCACCGGATTGAGCGCGGTCACCAGGATCGGGTTGCGGTCAAGCGCATTGCGCACGTTGTCCTCGCGCACCGTCAGCCCGGCGATCGCCGAGTCGGCCAGCAGGTGCGAGACGTTGGACAGCAGCTGCACAGATTCGAGCATGTTGGCGGCGATCAGCGGCAGGGTCACGTTGAGCTGGAAGTTGCCGGTCTGGCCGGCGATGGTGATCGCGGTGTGGTGGCCGATGACCTGCGCGCAGACCATGACCGTGGCTTCGGGGATCACCGGATTGACCTTGCCCGGCATGATCGAGCTGCCCGGCTGCAGGGCCGGCAGCTCGATCTCGCCGAGGCCAGCGAGCGGCCCGGAGTTCATCCAGCGCAGGTCGTTGGCGATCTTCATCAGGATCGCCGCCAGCCCGTTCAGCTGGGCGGACAGACCCAGGGCCGCGTCCTGCCCGGCGATGCCGGCGAACAGGTTGTCGGCCGGGCGGAACTTGATGCCCGTCAGCGCCTGCAGGGCGCGGCAGGCGCGCTTGCCGAACTGTGGATGCGCGTTGATGCCGGTGCCGATCGCCGTGCCCGACAGCGGCAGGAGGCGCATTCGCTCGGCCTCCTGCTCGATGCGCTCGCGCGAGCCCGCCAGCTGCGCGGCCCAGGCGCCCAGCTCTTGGCCGAACGTCAGGGGCATCGCGTCCATCAGATGGGTGCGGCCGGTCTTGGGC
>JBIIHJ010000004.1:0-38346 GCA_044235875.1 Pseudoxanthomonas sp. | reverse complement strand
CTGAACTTCGGCGCCGGCTTCACCGGCGGCCTGGCCTACGTGCTGGACATGGATCGCGATTTCGTGGACCGCTACAACCACGAGCTGATCGACATCCACCGGATCAGCCCGGAAGGCTTCGAGAACTACCGCCAGCACATCCATACGCTGATCCAGCGTCACCGGGAACTTACGGGCAGCATCTGGGCCCAGCAGATCCTGGACGAGTTCCGCGACTACATCGGCAAGTTCTGGCTGGTGAAGCCCAAGGCGGCCAGCATCGAGTCGCTGACCGATGCCCTCAGGCGCGCCGCTTGATGGCGAGGAGCGAGTGATGAAACGAGGAGTGAGGAGTGAGCAAAGGCAGCGCGCCTGACGCCTGCTTGTCTTCCGCGTTTGCCCTCGCTCGCTCCTCACTCCTCTGCACCCACTCCTCGCCCCCGGCCTCCAGCCCCGAAATCTCGCCTCATCTACGGACCATCGCCCCATGAGCCGCAAGCAAGCCTTCCAGTTCCTCGAATTGCCCCGCCAGATGCCCCAGCGCATCCCGGTGGAGCTGCGCACGTCCGGCGACTGGGGCGAGCTGTACGGCAAGTTCGACAAGGCCGATGCCCAGTACCAGGCCGGTCGCTGCCTGGACTGCGGCAATCCGTACTGCAGCTGGAAGTGCCCGGTGCACAACGCCATCCCGCAGTGGCTGCAGCTGGTCCAGGAGAACCGCATCCACGAAGCGGCCACCCTGTGCCACACCACCAACCCGCTGCCGGAAGTCTGCGGTCGCGTCTGCCCGCAGGATCGGTTGTGCGAAGGCAGCTGCACGCTGGAGGAATTCGGCGCGGTGACCATCGGCGCGGTCGAGAAGTACATCGTCGACACCGCCCTGGCCACCGGCTGGCGCCCGGACATGCGCAGCGTCACGCCCACCGGCAAGCGCGTGGCGGTGATCGGCGCAGGCCCGGCCGGCCTGTCCTGTGCCGACAAACTGGCCCATGCCGGCGTGCAGGCAGTGGTGTTCGACCGCTATGAGCAGATCGGCGGGCTGCTGCAGTTCGGCATCCCCAGCTTCAAGCTGGACAAGGCGGTGATCGCCACGCGCCGCGAGGTGCTTGAAGGCATGGGCGTGGAATTCCGCCTGGGCGTCGAAGTCGGCCGCGATGTGTCGGTCGCCCAGCTGCTGGAGGAGTTCGACGCGGTGTTCCTGGGCACCGGCGCCTACCGTTACACCGATGGCGGCCTGGCCGGCCAGGACCTGGAGGGCGTGCTGCCGGCGCTGCCGTTCCTGGTCCAGAACGCGCGCATCGTCACCGGCGGCGACACCTGGGGCCGGCCGATCGCTGGCTGGGAAGACAAGATCACCCTGCCCGACCTGACCGGCAAGCGCGTGGTGGTGCTGGGCGGCGGCGACACCGGCATGGACTGCGTGCGCAGCGCCATCCGCCTGGGCGCAGCCAAGGTCACCTGTGCGTATCGCCGCGACGAGGCCAACATGCCCGGCAGCGCGCGCGAGGTGGCCAACGCCCGCGAGGAAGGCGTGCGCTTCCTGTTCAACCGCCAGCCGCTGGCCGTGGACGCCGGCCCGGACGGCAAGGTCAGCGCCGTGCGCGTGGTCGAGACCCGCCTGGGTGAACCCGACGCGCGTGGCCGCCGCAGTGCCGAGCCGATCGAAGGCAGCGAGTCGCTGCTGGACGCGGACGTGGTGATCATCGCGTTCGGTTTCTCGCCGACGCTGCCCGAATGGCTGTCGGCGATCGGCGTGGAAGGCCAGTCCAACGGCCGCATCATCGCCGGCGGCGACGTGCGCCTGCCCTACCAGACCACCAACCCCAAGCTGTTCGCCGGCGGCGATGCCGTGCGCGGCGCCGACCTGGTGGTCACCGCGGTGGCCGAAGGCCGCGACGCGGCGGCCAGCATCGTGACCTCGCTGCTGGGCTGAGTTTTCGCGCATGGCGGGGTGGCGTTGTGATGCCACGGCGCTGTGTTTCCCGCCGCGACCCCGTGGCCGACTTTCGATGACTGCCATGTCTGCCCAGTCCCCTGCGCGCGTGCTGCGCGATTCGTCGATCTCCGCACTGGCCGCCGGCTTTGTCACCGTGCTGGTGGGCTTTGCCAGTTCGGCGGTGATCGTGTTCCAGGCCGCGCGCCAGGTGGGCGCCGACCAGGCCCAGATCGGCTCTTGGATCCTGGCGTTAGGGCTCGGCATGGGCCTGACCTGCATCGGCCTGTCGCTGCGCTATCGCGTGCCTGTGGTGACCGCCTGGTCCACGCCCGCCGCGGCGATGCTGGCCGCGACCACGACCGGCCTGCCGCTGTCCGATGCGATAGGTGCGTTCGTGGTGTGCGCGGCACTGGTCGCGGTGGCCGGATTCTCGGGTGTGTTCGAGAAGATGCTCGGCCGCATCCCGCTGCCGCTGGCCGCCGGCATGTTGGCCGGCGTGCTGTTGCGCTTCGGCCTGGATACCTTCGTCGCGCTGAAGACCCAGCCGCTGCTGGTCCTGACGATGCTGGCGGTCTACCTGGCCACGCGCCGGCTGTGGCCGCGCTATGCAGTGATCGCCACGCTGCTGGTCGGCATCGTGGTCGCTGCAGCCAGCGGCCTGCTGCATCTGGAGGGCGTGCCGCTGGCGCCTGCGCGTCCGATCTGGGTCACGCCCACCTTCTCCTTCGCCGCGCTGCTGGGCATGGCCCTGCCGATGTTCGTGGTGACCATGGCCTCGCAGAACGTGCCGGGCGTGGCCGTGATCCGCGCCTCCGGCTACCAGGTGCCGGTCTCGCCGGTGATCGGCTGGACCGGTGCGATGAACGTGGTGCTGGCGCCGCTCGGCGCGTTCTCGCTCAACCTGGCGGCGATCACCGCGGCCATTTGCATGGGACCCGACGCGCACCCCGATCCACAGCGCCGCTACATGGCCTCGGTCTGGGCCGGCGTGATCTACCTGGTCGTCGGCCTGTTTGGCGCCACGGTGGTGGCGCTGCTGGCCGCGTTTCCGAAAGAACTGGTCATGGCCATCGCCGGCATCGCCCTGCTCGGCACGCTGGGCAGCAGCCTGAGCGGCGCGCTCAAGGACGAAGGCAGCCGCGAGGCGGCGCTGGTGACCTTCCTGGTCACCGCCTCCGGGCTGAGCCTGGCCGGCATTGGCGCGGCCTTCTGGGGCCTGCTGGGCGGCGTGCTGACCCTGCTGGTGCTGCGGCCGCGCAAGGCGGGCTGAGCGCTGCCGGGGCGGGCGCCCAGGCCGCCGCGCGCACGACCCGGCTCGGGCACCGTGATGCTCTGCCCCGCATGCCGCGCGATGTGGCCCTCCGTGGCCGCGCTTCAACCTACAGCCGCATGCCCAGCCAGATCACGGTCTCGGTCGCCGCCGAGACCACCGGGGTCATCGTCTTGACCCAGAGGCTGCCGGCCGGCAGATGGCGCCGGGAGCCATCGTGGTGCTGCTGTTCTTCTTCCACGATCGCGGCAATCGCGCGTATGGCAGCGGTGTCGACACCCTGCAACACCTCGAGCTGGTGCTGCAGCTGCCCCAGCACGACGCGTTCGACCGCCACCGTCGTCGCGGCGATCGCCACCTGCCCGAGCAGACCAGTGACCAGACCCAGCACATAGCCTCCGAGGCCGCAGAGCCAGTAGCTGCGACAGCGCCGTTGCCCGCGCCGGTGCAGCTCGGCACCGAAGATCGCCCGATGCCGCTGCTCATCGGTCCGGAAATGGATCAGCTCGTCGACCAGCGTCGGCGCGGTGAAACGCGCCGCATGGAGCTGCCCGGTGTAGATGCAGACCGCGCCATGTTCGCCGGCGTGATCGACCTTGAGCATGCGGTCCCCCGGCAAGGCCAGTGGCCTCTGGATGGTTGCGTTCATCGGCCTCCTGCCATGTCGCCATTGATTTCTTTCGGTACGGGGGCTGCACGGTCGTTGGCCTAGCTTGGTCGTGGGGGAGACCGCGGCACAACCGGCGCCGCAACATGCCGGTGACACGATGGTCAGGGCCGCGGAGCGGCCCGCTTCATCGTGGGGTTGCGTTGGATGGCATAGGCTCGCCATTGCGATGCGGCTTTCCCCCACCTGCACCGTCCACGCATCGTGCTTCCGCGGTGACCGCCTCGCCCACGGTGTGGCGATCGTGCGGGGCGATGGTGACCTGATGGAGACGTCCATGCGCATGCGCCTTTCCCGATCCGCCGGCCTGACGCTTGCGTTGCTGGTGGCCACCACGCCGCTGGCGGCCAGCGCCCAGCAGCGCGCGTTGCAGTACGCCGGGGTCAACCTGGCCGGCGCCGAGTTCAAGGCCAGCAAGAAGCCTGGCACGCTGTTCAAGGACTACACCTATCCGTCGGAAAAGGACTTCGACTACGTCGCCGCGCAGGGCATGAACGTAGTGCGCCTGCCATTCCTGTGGGAGCGCCTGCAGCCGCAGCCCAAGGGCGAATTCGACCCCACCCAGCTCAAGCTGCTGCAGAAGACGGTGGAAAACGCCTCCAGGCGCGGCATCACCGTACTCCTGGACGTGCACAACTACGCCGACTACAACGGCGCGCGGATCGGCAGCGACGCGGTACCGGTGGCGGTCTTCGCCGACCTGTGGTCGCGCCTGGCCAAGGAGCCGGCGTTCGCCAACAACAAGCGGGTGATGTTCGGCCTGATGAACGAGCCGCACGACATGGGCGCCACCGATTGGGCCAAGGCCGCGCAGGCGGCCATCGATGCGATCCGCGCGGCCGGCGCCAAAAACCTGGTGCTAGTGCCCGGGACGGCGTGGAGCGGCGCGCACAGCTGGGGCAGCCTGGTCGCCGGCCGCGGTACCTCCAACGGCGACGCGCTGGCCAAGCTCAGCGACCCGGCCAACCGGCTGGTGTTCGAAGTGCACCAGTACCTGGACAAGGATTCCTCCGGTACCAAGCCCGAATGCGGGGGCGACAAAAACATCGGCGTGCGCCGGCTGGAAGGTTTCACCCGCTGGCTGCGGGAAAACGGCAAGACCGGGTTCCTGGGCGAGTTCGGCGCAAGCACCGACCCGACCTGCCTGGCCGCGCTGGACAACATGCTGGCCTACATGCAGGCCAACGGCGATGTGTGGCGTGGCTGGAGTTATTGGGCCGCTGGCGCCTGGTGGCCGCCGACCTACATGTTCAACGCGCAACCGGACAAGGCCGGCAATGGCACCCCGCAGATGACCGTGCTGTCCAAGTACGCGCGCCAGGTCACCGCCTCGAAGCGAGGCGCCGACTAGGCGCGACAGATCCGGACGCTGGCATGTCGCGTCATGCTTGCGCGCCCTGCGGCCGATGCAGCGCCCGGCACCCTGGGCATCACGCGCGGCCGTGACACGACACCGGTCGCGCGCAGGCGTGGCCCTCCGGCTGGGGCGTGCAAGACCGCCATCTCCGCGCCGTGCCGCTTGACCTGACGGCCACTCAGGCACATCGCCGAGCACCACGACGCTGACGGCTTGCCACGCCCGACACGACGCGTCGGGGAACCGATGACAGGCCCTGGTCACAAAACGACCCCCTCCGACACCCTGAAGTCGCGCGCATGCGCGGCTTTTTTTTGCGTTTTTCGCGCAGATGCGCCGCGCGACACACAGGTGCGCTTGCGCGCCGATCGCCACCGCATCGATGTGTGGCCGTCCACACGCGTGATTGATCAACCCCGTCACATCGCGCGCCACGCGCTGCTGCCCGGCCTGCATCTGGCACGTCGCTTGCGGCATCCCTGCTGACCTTGCATGCGGATGTCCGTGGCCGGAGCCCTGGGCAACAGGCGCGCGAGCTGCTGCCAGCCGCCATGGCGACGTCATCCGAACACCGGCCCGCTGCCTGCGCAGGACTGCGGCACGACCGATGGACTCCCCCGCTTCACCCGTCCCGCGCGGACGCAAGCCACCTGTTGTCCCCCACGAAGTCTTCCTCCCCTCGCGCGACACGGTCACCCGTGCGCACGACCGACACCGAGATCCCCCATGCACCCGACCCTCACCGCTTCGCTGTCCGCCCTGGCCCTGGCTATCGCCCTGGCCTGCTCCCCCACCGCGCACGCTCAGAGCACGCTCAAGTACGCCGGCGTCAACCTGGCCGGCGCCGAGTTCAACGCGTCCAAGAAGCCCGGCACGCTCTACAAGGACTACATGTACGCCTCGGACGCGGACTTCGCTTACTTCGCCGATCAGGGCATGAACGTGATCCGCCTGCCGTTCCTGTGGGAGCGCCTGCAGCCCAGCGCCGGCGCCACGCTCGATGTCGCGCAGCTGGCCCAGATCCGCACCGCGGTGACCCGCGCCAGGAACCACGGCCTGAAGATCATCCTGGACCCGCACAACTACGCCACCTACAACGGCCAGAAGATCGGCAGCGCCGCCGTGCCCGACACCGTGTTCGCCGACCTGTGGCGACAGCTGGGTGCGGCGTTCGCCAACGACGATGCGGTGATCTTCGGCCTGATGAACGAGCCCAGCGGCATCGATTCGATGACATGGGCGCGCGCCGCGCAGGCCGGCATCGACGCGATCCGTACCACCGGCGCCGGCAACCTGATCCTGGTGCCGGGCGTGGCCTGGACCGGTGCACACAGCTGGAACAGCGCCTCGGCTGGCGGCGGCGTGTCCAACGGCACCGCGCTGGCATCGCTGACCGACCCGGCCGACAACCTGTCCTTCGAAGTGCACCAGTACCTGGACAAGGACTACTCGGGCACTTCGGCCACCTGCGTCAGCGAGACCATCGGCGCCGACAAGCTCAAGGGCTTCACCGACTGGCTGCGTGCCAACGGCAAGAACGGCTTCCTGGGCGAGTTCGGCGCGTCCAGCAACGCCACCTGCATGGTCGCCCTGGACAACATGCTGGCCTACATCGAAGCCAATGCCGATGTCTGGACCGGCTGGACCTACTGGGCCGCAGGCGCTTGGTGGAACACCGCGTACAGCTTCTCCGTGCAGCCGGACAAGTCCGGCGCGGCCAAACCCCAGATGCCGCTGCTGTCCCTGCATGCCAATGCGATCACACAGGCGCAGGACAACGATCACTGAGTGGCGTGAGGCTCGGTCCTGGATGCGAAGGAAGCCGCACCGCGCGTGCGGCTTTTCTGATGGGTGCCGTTGACGGACGGCTCGGTCCACCGCGCTTTGCCCATCCCGGCCCGCCAAGCTGCAGGGCCGGCCTGGCTCGCAGGCGCGAACCGACTGCATCACATCCGCGCACCTTCGCCTGCATCCGAGCGCATCGCGGTAGACGCGCTGCCAAGACATTGCGACGGCGGCGGCAATGCCATCCGGGGAGCGGGCTGGCGTCCACCCGTCCTGGATTGGATCGGCAAACGTCGAGCACGCCTGCGCAGGCGTGTGGTGCGCCCCGTGCTTGCTCAGCCTGTTGTTATCCGGCGACTGCGCCCTTGCGGCCGCCGCACCACCTCTTCAACGTGCAGCCGACGCCGGGCGTCTCCAGGCCACAGATGACGCTCCTGCGCACGCGCAGTCACGGGCAAGTCAATGCGTGCGACCTGCTCGGCCGGGTCAGTCCGGCTCGCGCAGCTGCAGCAGCCAGTGGGTCACCGGCCCGCCGCGTGCGGGCAGTGGTTCGAAATCGAACTGCCACACCACCGGCTCTGCATTGGCCACGCGCAGCGGCAGCACCGCGCCGGCCGTCGTGCCATCGCGCAGCCGCTGCTGGAGGCGTTCCAGCTGCTCGGTCGGCACGCTCGGATCAAGCAACTCGCGCATCTCGCGGCCGATCATCTGCGAGGTATCCGAGTCGGCCAGGCGCGCGAATGCATCGTTGACGAAGATCGCACGCACGACCCCGGCCGGGCCGCGTTCGATGATCGCCACGCCCTGGCGCAGGCGCGACAGCGACGCTTCCAGCACGCCGAAATCCTGCTGGTAGCGCTTGCGCTCCATCAGCTCGATCAGCACGCGCAGGCTGCGTGCCGATTCCAGGTGTGCCTGCAACCACGGTCGCGCGCAGCCGCTCACCGTTTCCTGCCACAGGTCGAAACTCTTGCGCGGCGACAGGCGCGAGTTGGGGATGTCCGACAGCTTGGCCAGCGCCGGATTGCCGGCCCAGTTGATCGTCTCCACCTGCTCGCGACGGGTCCACAGCAGCGCGCTGCGCGCCTGCGGCATCAGCGGCACGAAGATGAAGCCGGCGGCCTGTGGCGCCAGGTCGGCCAAGGCCGGGAACGCCTTGCCGATGCAATGGGTGTGCAGCGCCCCCACCGCGCCTTCGCGCAGGGTCTTGTCATTGCGCGATTCGATCTCGATCCGGATCCGGTTCAAGGCCTCAGGCGTGGGCAGCAGGCCGTAGCGGGTGACCTCCTCGCCCTGGAAGATCGCCACACCATCGGCATCGACCACGTCCATCAGGTCAGGCGCCATGTCCGTCAGCATCTCCGAGGTCATGGTGTGTGCCTCGTTGAAGGCCGTGATCAGTTTCTCGCGCACGGTCATCAGCACCGACTCGGTCCGCGCCCGTTCCACCGCCTGCAGCGCACCGATGCGCGCGGACAGACCGCGGGTCAGCGCATCGGCGACATCGCGCATGGTGTGGCTGGCGAACAGCGGCTGGTAGTGGTGGCAGGCGATCAGGCCCCACAACACGTCGTTGACCACGATCGAGGTCACCAGCGTGGCCGACACCCCCATGTTGTTGAGGTATTCGACATGCACCGGCGAGACACTGCGCAGGGTGACATCGCTCAGGTCCACCGGCGCACCGTCCGGGCCCAGCGTCGGCTGGATCGGCGAGGGCCGGTAGCCCATGTGTGCGATCTGGCGCACGCGGTTGCGCAGGTACAGCGCGCGCGCCTGCGAGGGGATGTCGGTGGCCGGGTAATGCAGTCCCAGGTAGGCGTCGGGCAGCGCGCTGGACTTGGCTTCGGCGATGACATTGCCGTTCCAGTCGTTGTCGAAGCGGTAGACCATGACCCGGTCGTAGCCGATCGCGCTGTGGATCTCGCGCGCCACGCGCAGCGAGGCTTCGGCCACGGACCTGTCGCGTTCCAGCAGGCGCAGCACCGGCAGCACATCGCGCACGGCCACATCGGAGGCCTGCGAATCGCGTGGCTCGATTTCCACCAGCCACTGGCTGGCCTTCAGGTGCCAGGCGGCGACATAGGCCTGCGCCGGTGGCGCGCTGCGCCGGGGGAAGCCCACCGGCGCATGCGACAGGTGCTGGACGTCTTCATCCAGGGTCTCCACCGCCGGCAACACGCGCGTGCCCACATCCAGCACCGCGTCCCAGCGCTGACCGATCAGCGCGTCAGCCGCCACCCCCAGCAGCTCGGCTGCGGTGCTGCTGGCCTGGATCACCTGGCCACTGTCGGGGGCGATGACCAGCAGCGCGCCATAGGGCTGGATGGAGCCGGGGATGTGGATCGGTTCGCGCGCACAGGCGTCCATGTCCACGGGGTCGACCACTGTGCTCATGCGGAGACTCCAACGGAAAGATGGTGATGGAAATGGCCGAACATCGCCGCCGCGCCGGCGACGGCCTGTTCGCGCGCGACCGTGTCGGGCAACGCGGTCTCCAGGCAATCCTGGAACCGGCGCCAGGCGGCCGGCTCCTGGCTGCCCAGGTCGAAATACGCCAGCGCCGACGACAGCGCCGGTTGCCTGGCGCGCAGCGCACGGGCAATGACCCGGCCGCCCAGCAGCGAGCCTTCGACCACGTACAACATGCCCCAGGCGTAGGCTTGGCTGGGTGCCGGCGGTGTTTCGAACGGGTCGTGCGCGGTGCCGGCACCCAGTGCGGCCAGGTCATGGCGCAGCGCAGGCGTGCGACGGCGATAGTCCCAGCCGTGCAGCGCCAATGCATCCAGCCAAGCCGCGTGCGCGGTTTCCCATGGCGCCAGCAGGGCCAGGTGGCCGCGCAACACCTGCGCATAACGCGCCGGCGTCAGCGTGCCGGCGGCCAGGTCGGGCATGTGCGGCAGCGCCTCGACCTGGGCATGCGCCTGTGCAGTGGCATCACGCAAGCGGCGTGCGGCGGACGGCGGGGCATGCGGGGTGACAGAAGCCATGCGGAACGATCGAAACCCTGGAAACAACACAGAAACGGAACGCCAGGACGGATCCAGGCAAGGGCAAGCCTAGCAGCGCGGGCGCCAACACCCCATCAAGACACGACGCCGGGGGCCGTTGGCGCGTGCGGCTGCCGTCATTCGGCCCCTGTCCGTGGGAACAGCAGCCGCACGGTGCTGCCTTCGCCAGGCACCGACTCCACCGTCACCAGACCTTCGGACTGACGCATCAGTCCGAACACCTGGGCCATGCCCAGGCCCGAGCCCTTGCCCTCGGGCTTGGTGGTGAAGAAGGGCTCGAAGATGCGCGCACGGGTCTCGGCGTCCATGCCGCAACCATCGTCGCGCACTTCGACATAGGCGTAGTTGCCCGGCGCCTGCATGGGCGAACCCTGTGTGTCCATGACCAGGTGATCGCCCAGGCTGATCTGGATGCAGCCGCGGCCATCGCAGGCATCGCGCGAATTGACGCACAGGTTCATCAGCGCCTGCTCGATGGAATGCCGGTCCGAACGCACGGCCATCGCCTCGACGGCCGGGGTCAGCCGCACGTCCATGCGCGCGCCCAGCCCGTGCTGGATCAGCGGCACCATGCTGGCCACCACCTCGCCAAGGTCCAGGACCTCGGACCGATAGGGATGCTCGCGGCCGAAGGCCAGCAGTCGCGCGGCCAATGCCGTGGCGTGGCCGACCGCTTCCTGGGAGCGGTCGACCAGGCGCTGCTGGCGCTCGTCCAGGTTGGATTGCAGGGTCAGCATGTCCAGCGTCATCTGGATGACCTGGAGCATGTTGTTGAAATCGTGCGCGATGCCAGACACCAGCTGGCCGATCGCCGCGCCCTTCTGTGCCTGCCGGCTGACCTGCTCGGCCAGGCGCTGGGCGGCCATGGCCAGCTCTAGCTCGCTTTGCAGCTCCGAGGCGCGGCGCTGCACGTCCGAGGCATCTTCATCGTCCTGGAGCAGGTGGTCTTCCTGCACATCCTCCTGCCCCGCGGCCGCGCGCGCCAGCCTGCGCGCCAACGCAGCGGCATGGGCGCGCTCTTCGGCATGGGCCTGTCGCAGCGCGTCCACGTCCAGGCGCAGGGCGGCGTTGATCGCACGCAGCGAGCCTTCGTTCTGAACCCGATCGGTGATATCGCGACTGACCGCCACGACCGCTTTGACGTCTCCCTGCTCGTTGCAAAGCGGTCCCAGCGTAGTGGCCCAGCAGCGTACGTCGCTGCCGTCGGCCGGCGCCAGCGGCGCAGTGAAGCGCCGCGTCTGGCCAGCCAGCGCCAGCTGGAAGGCCCGCCGCGTGCTGTCACGCTCGTCCTCGCCCCAGTACGACAGCCACGCGCTGCCGACCAAGGGCATGCGGACCGATGAGAAGAAGTCCTCGGACACTTCATTGGCGGCCAGGACACGCCCGTCACGACCGATGACTTCGATGCGGTCCTGGATCAGGTCGAGGATCTGTTGCGGCGGGATGTCCGTGACAGGCGCCAGATGCGGGTCGTCCATAGCGCGCGGACCAAAAGAGTCAGGGACTGAGGCGGCCAGTCTAGAGAGTCGTTCGAAATTGTCGAGCGCGCGCTTTCCGCGTCGCCCGCTTGCTCCTGTTCATCTTTTGACGTGCCCGCATCCTTTGTCCGGCAAGGGTCTTGCGGCGGTGCCGAATGCGTTCAGCTGCCGGACCGGAAATGCTGACGCTTTGTGCACGTCGCGGCTGGCCCAGTGGTCTCCCATCGCCACGACCCGGAGCACGACCATGCGAATCTTCCAGGCCACCACCCTGATGCTTGCCCTTGCTGCAGCCGGCGCTGCCAGCGCTGCCGACGCGCCCAAGAGCGGGCTCACCGAACCCCAGGTCCGCACGCTGCTGACCGAGCAGGGTTACACCAAGATCGATGACATCGATTTCGAGAACGGCATGTGGGAAGCCGATGCCACCAGTGCCAACGGCAAGCGCACCGACGTGCGCGTGGATCCGGCCAGTGGCCAGGTCTATGCCGAGGCGCAGGTGTCCAACCTGAGCGAAAACGACATCAAGGCAAAGCTGACCGCTGCCGGCTACTCCAAGGTGCATGACGTCGATTTCGACGACGGGCTGTGGCAGGCCAAGGCGGAGCGCCAGGACGGCAAGAACGTCGAGGTGCACCTGAGCCCGAAGGACGGTTCGGTGCTGCACGTCGAGAACGACTGACACCCGGCACACCATCGCTTGGCTGCAAGAACGAAGGCCGCCCCACCGGGCGGCCTTCTGCATGGGCGCTGCACGCCATCATGTGGATGGTGTCCTGGAATGGCCGCAAAAGGGGTTAGTGCAAGCACCAAGCCGGATTCCCCCGCCGGCACCCATCAGGTGTCCCCATGCGCCTACGTCGCGCCTCCGACGTCCGTCTGTGGCTGCTCGTGCTGTGCCTGCTGCAGGTGGCCTGCAACAGGACCCCGCCGCAGGCCGCCACGCCCATGACCGCAGCCGCCGATGACGGACAGCACGCTGCCGCACCTGCCCAGGCCGCCACGCCGTGCGGACTGATCACCGACGAGGAACTCAACGCCGTGTTTGCCGGCGCGGTGGTCAGCAGGCCCGAAGACCACAAGGCCTTCGGCATCCGCGCCTGCGAGTGGAACGGCGACTTCGGCCGGCTGCTGGTGCAGCAGTGGGATTCCAAGGGGCATACCCCGCAGGACGAGATGCGCGACCTGGTCAAGGGCTTCATCGACACCAACCGCCCGGGCGCGGCCCAGCGGGTGCGATTGGTGCCGCTGCAGGGCCTGGGCAACTACGCCACCGCGGTGGTCGAGGCGCGCGACCTGTCTGGCGGCGTGCTCTCGGACATCTCGGCGATGTCGATCTCGCGCAACGGCCAGACGCTGGTGTTCCTGACCGATGCGCTGGACGAGCAGCAGCGGGAGGCTTCACTGGAACAGCTCTCCCGGCTCGGCCGCTATGCCTATGCGCGGCTGTAGCCCACACACCTGCGGATCGGCCAGAGGGCATAGCCGTGTCCGAATCCGGTGGCAGGCGGTGTTGTTGTTGAAGGACGCGGGTGATCGGCACCGGCGCCTTGCCGAGACCGCCACCATGCGCGCCACCCCTTCCCTGACTGCCGCCGGTGCGGCGCTGCTGGTGCTGTGCTGCGCAGGCTGCGGCGGGCCGCCCGCTTCGGCCGGCAGCGCCGGCGCCCGACCCATGGCGGACAATGCGCCGACCGCACCCCCCGATGGCGAGGCCTGTGCGCTGGTCACCGATGCCGAGGTGCGGGCGGTGTTTCCCACCGCCGCTGCCGGCAAGGCGGAAAACACCCGGATCAAATACGGGATCAGGGGCTGCGTCTGGGAAGGCAGTTTCGGCCGGCTGGTGGTACAGCTGATGCCCGCCGACCAGGTCGACGCGGAGCGGACCATGCGCAGCATGATCGACGGCTTCCTCGATCCCCTGCGTGCCGATGCCAGACAGCACGTGCGCTTGGCGCCGCTGCAAGGCCTGGGCGCCGGCGCGACCGCGGTGCTGGAACCGGAAGATACCGCCAACGGCATCCTCACCGAGGTGGCGATGATGGCCGCGGTCAAGGGCGACACGACGCTGATGATCCTCAGCGACGGCCTGGCCAGTGGCGATCGCGCCCAGGGCCTGCAGAAGCTGCAGTCGCTGGCCCAGCACGCCTACGCACGCATGTGACCCCATCCGATGTCCGGTTTGAACCACGCGCCTGCGTTATCGCTGTCGCAAGCGGTGCACTTCCCGCTGCCTACCGGGGCCCAGATCGATGCCTGCCGTCCTTCGTAAACATCCTCCAACCACCTGCACGCCTTGGCTGGTGCTGCTGTCCCTGCTGGCATACGCACCGCACGCCCAGGCGCCCGCCGAACCCTTCCGGGACTGGAGCCACGCAGCCATGTCGCGCCCGGCCGAGAGCCTGGTCTGCGCCCGCCTGCATGCTGCCGATGCACGTTCGGTCCTGGCGACCGCCGGCTATAGCCGCCTGTCGCGTCTGCAGCAGGCGCGTGGGGTGAGCAGCTGCGGCCTGGACGACATCGGGCACGGGCTTCCCGTCCCAGTGTCCGAGCGCGAAGTGGCGGTGGCGACGCCGCCCGATCCAGGACCGGGCTGGACCGAAAAACACTAGTTGTTTTTCGCCACGCGCCGGAAAGGTCAAGCGCCTGGCGATCCCACCCGGCGTTACGTTGCCGGCAGCACTTCCACTGCCTGCGCCAGGGTGTGCGTGCCGCCGGGTGCCAGTGTGGCCAGATCGCGCGCGGCGTTGGCTGCCTCCACGCACACGAAATCATGCCAGCGGGCATCGGGCACGTCGGCCATGGCCTGCGCGCCGGCTTCCCCGGGATTCCAGACCACCACCGCATGGCTGCCGGTGGTGGTGATGCGCAGGCGGCGCTGCAGTGCCGGATCGTGCAGCACGTAATGGCCGCCTGCGGCATGGTAGATGCGATCGCTGCGGCCGGGATCGCGCGGGTCGGCCAGCGTCCAGTCGCCGGCCTGGGTGAAGATCTTTCCGCTGTACTTGTCGTCGTAGTCCAGGCCGTCCAGACCCTCCAGCCGCACCTGGCGCACATCGCCCACCGCGAAGTAGCTGTGCAGTGCCTGGGTGATGCTGATTTTCGCGTCAGACCGATTGTGGGTGGTCAGCGCCTGCTGCAGCGCCGTGCCCAGCACCAGGGTCTGGCGAAGGCGCAAGGGCGTGCTGTCGTGGACCGGCAAAGTCAGCGCCAGGTGCAGGTTGCCGTCGCCGTCCTCGCGCGGTTCTTCCAGCTGCCAGGGCGTGTTGCGGGCAAAGCCATGCTGCGGCACGTCGCTTGGCTGGTGTTCCTTGCCGAAGTACGGCCAGCATACCGGCACGCCGCCGCGGATCGCACCGGGCGCGCCGGTGGCCAGCGGCGAGACCCACAGCACGTCGCGGCCGCCGGCCGGGACGAACGACAACAGCTGGCCGCCATACAGCGACAGCGCCGCGCTGCACCGGGGCGTTTGGATGTGCAGTACGGGCAGGCCGTGCAGCGTGGTCTCGGTCAGCGTGTGAGCCATGGCATCGCGCATGAAAAACGGGCGGTCAGTGTAGCCGCCCGTTCGTTCCCTCTTCGTTTGGCGAAGGCTTACGCGGCCTTGTCCAGCTTGGCCAGGTCCATCACGAAGCGATACTTCACATCGCCCTTGAGCATGCGCTCGTAGGCATCGTTGATCTGCGCCGGGTCGATCATCTCGATGTCCGACACGATCCCGTGCTTGGCGCAGAAATCCAGCATTTCCTGGGTCTGGGCGATGCCGCCGATCAGCGAGCCGGCGATCGTGCGGCGACGCATGATCAGGTTGAACACCGTCGGCGTGGGGTGCGGATGTTCGGGTGCACCGACCAGGACCATCGCACCGTCACGCTTGAGCGCGTTGAGGAATGGATCCAGGTTGTGCGAGGCCGCCACGGTGTTGATGATGAAATCCAGCTTGCCGCCCTGCGCGGCCATCTGCGCCTGGTCCTTGGAGATCACCACTTCATCGGCGCCCAGGCGCTTGCCGTCTTCGCGTTTGCTTTCCGAGGTGGTGAACAGCACCACGTGGGCGCCCATCGCCTTGGCGATCTTGACCGCCATGTGGCCCAGGCCACCCAGGCCGACCACGCCCACCGACTGGCCGGGGCCGACCTTCCAGTGCGCCATCGGCGAGTACACGGTGATGCCGGCGCACAGCAGCGGGGCCACCGCGGCCAGGTTGTCGGTGCCGTGGGTCACACGCAGGACGTACTTCTCATCGACCACCACGTGGTCCGAGTAGCCGCCGTAGGTGTTCTCGCCACCGCCGAACAGCGGACCGTTGTAGGTCCCGGTGAAGCCGGCATCGCAGTACTGCTCTTCGCCAGCCTGGCAGGACGGACAGCTGCGGCAGCTGTCGACGATGCAGCCGACGCCGGCCAGGTCACCGACCTTAAAGCCGGTGACGTCGCTGCCGACTGCGGTGACGCGGCCGACGATTTCGTGGCCCGGCACCGACGGGAAGACGGTGTTCTGCCACTCGTTGCGCGCGGTGTGCAGGTCGGAGTGACAAATGCCGCAGTACAGGATGTCCATCTGGACGTCGTTGGGACCGGGCGTGCGGCGCTCGAAGGCGAACGGCGCCAGCGGCGCATCGGCGGACAGGGCGGCATAGCCGTGGGCATGGGACATGGAAAGACTCCGAGGTCGTGATCAGAACGGGGGCCGGCACGCCGGTGGCGTGTGGCAGGGCGCAGATGCTAGACCGGAAGTGTGAAGAGCGGCCTGAAACGCAGCATTGCGCGGGATGGTTGCCGTTTTCGCCGCAGTCCATGCGCCGACACCTTCCGCTCAGGTCACATCGCCGTCCACGTAGAACCAGTGCCCGTCCTGGCGCACGAAGCGGCTGCGTTCGTGCATGCGCTGGGCCGAGCCACCGCCCGCGCGCAGCCGCGCGGTGAACGCCACCTCGGCCGTGTCGGGCCCGGTGGGCGTATGCGATTCGACCTTCAGGCCCAGCCACACGGTGCGCTGGCCCGGCGCGTCGGCCAGCGACAGGTGCGCCGGACGCGTGGAGGCATGCCAGCTGGCGCGCAGGTATTCCGCGTCGCCCAGCACGTAGGCGCTGTAGCGCGAGCGCATCAAGGCCTTGGCATCGGATGCCGGTGCGCCCGTGTGCAGCGGTCCGCAGCAGCGCGCATAGGGCAGGCCGCTGTCGCAGGGGCAATCCTTCGGCGGTGTGCTCATCGCATGGCCCCGGCCAGGGCGAAAGGAATCACGCCGCACCGCCCACAGCGCCGCTGAGGTGTTCGTACAGGATCGCCGCGCCGACCAGGATCAGGATCACGCCGCCGACCAGTTCGGCGCGGCGCCCGATCACCGCACCCAGCGCGCGTCCGGCCATCACGCCCAGGGTGACCATCACGAAGGTGCAGGCGCCGATGACACCGGCGACTACTAGGATCGGCACCTGCACGAAGGCCAGGCCCACGCCCACGGCCATCGCGTCGATGCTGGTGGCCAGGCCCGTCAATGCGAGGGTGACGACGTTGCCGTGGCGCTGGCCTGCGTCCTCGGCTTCTTCCTCGTCCTTGTCGGTCAATGCCTTCCAGATCATGTGCAGGCCCAGCGCGCCCAGCAGGACGAAGGCGATCCAGTGGTCCCAGTGCTCGACATACTGCGAGGCAGCCGAGCCGATCAGCCAGCCGATGACCGGGGTGATGGCCTCGACCACGCCAAAGATCAGCCCGACGCGCAGCGCCTGCGGCCAGGTGGGTCTGGACATGGCCGCGCCCTTGCCCAGGGCAGCGGCGAACGCATCGGTGGACATGGCCAGGCCGAGCAGGAGGATCGAAATCGGATTCATGGGTTGCACATCACCACGGCCGGAAACGTGGACGAACGAACAGGCCATCCGCGCCGGCCTGCTGCCGCGTCTGGCTGCTCGTTGGTCTCGCCAACCTGGTGTGGTTGCAACCGCCATGGCCGGTTCAGGCCAAGTATGTTGACGGCTACGCTCGCTCCGCTGCGCGGAAGAGCCGGCTACTCCCCAAGGAGAATCCGCGCTGGCCAGTGGCCCGCGCGGGGTGCGCAGTATACGCAGCGCATGCGGTGGGCCGAAAGAATCGTTCTCAACAACGATGCCAAGCGCGATCAGCGCTTGCCGCCGACCTCGATGAAGCGCAGGAACTCGGCGCGGGTGCGTGCGTCCTCGCGGAACTCGCCCAGCATCTTGCTGGTGACCATGCTCACGCCGCGCTTGTGCACGCCGCGGGTGGTCATGCATTCGTGCGCACCTTCGACCACCACGCCCACGCCGCGCGGCTGCAGCACGTCCTGGATGCACTGGGCGATCTGCGCGGTCATCTTCTCCTGCACCTGGAAGCGGCGGGCGTAGGCGTCGACCACGCGCGCCAGCTTGCTGATGCCCACCACCTTGCCGTCGGGCAGGTAGCCCACGTGTACGCGGCCGATGATCGGCGCCATGTGGTGCTCGCAATGGCTTTCGTACTCGATGTCGCGCAGCACGATCAGCTCATCGTAGCCGGCCACTTCCTCGAAGGTGCGGGCCAGGTATTCGCGCGGATCGCTGCGATAGCCGCTGAACCAGTCCCCATAGGCCTTGGCCACGCGCTTGGGCGTGTCGAGCAGGCCTTCGCGGTTCGGGTCCTCGCCGGCCCAGCGCAGCAGGGTCCGCACCGCGTCCTCGGCCTGGTCGCGGCTGACGCCACCGCGGGTGTTGTCGGAATCGCTCATGGACCCAGCCTTGATCGGACGGCAAAAGAGGGCCGGCATCGTACCGGACTGGCCCGCGCAGCGTCAGCGCGGACCGTGCAGAACGCAGCGGTCCGGGTCCGGGACGGCGCACTGCGAGCGCTCGGCGGAAACCAGTCAGCGGCTCGATAGCATGTTCATGGGTGGCCAAGCATCATTGCCCGATGTCCACGCCCGACCACCAGCGCTTCCTCCTGTCCTCGGGGCTGATCCTGGCCGGGCGGCAGTGGCAGAGGGTGGTGGACAATGCCCTGGCCGGTCATGGCATCAGCAATGCCATGACTACCCCGCTGCTGATGATCGGCCGCTCCGGCGGCGGCATCCGGCAAATCGAACTGGCCCAGCTGATCGGAGTGGAGGGCCCCTCCCTGGTGCGGATCCTGGACAAGCTGGCCGCGGCCGGGCTGGTGCGTCGGGAGTGCGACGCCAACGACCGCCGCGCCAACCTGCTGTGGCTCACCGATGAAGGCCAGGCGCTGCTCAAGCAGCTGGAAACCCAGCTGGCCGCGCTGCGCCAACAGACCTTTGGCGCGCTGTCGCCGCAGGAGATGGACACCATCCTGCGCTTCTACCGGATCGTGGAAGAGGCCGCCAAAGCGTCCTGATCCCACCGCTGCGCCGCTGTATTTCCGCCGCCCCGCGACGCCGCCAGGCCGATGCAGCCCACCTGATCGCCGCGCCCGAGCGGCTGCGCGAGGACCTGGACGCCTCGCTCCCGCGCCTGGGCGTACTGCCCGCCGGCCAGGCACGCGATACGGCGCTGCGGCGATGATCGGCTTGCGCCATGGCCTGTTCGATCGCAACTCGCCGGAGGATCTGCCGTTGGCGCTGCCAGGCGCTTGAGCGTTTCAGTGCCGGGCGTGATCGCCCGCGTCTGGACAATGCCTTGGCCAGGGACCTGTGCCCTGCGCTAGACCACGGCCGCAACCGTGCCGAAGGCCGCGCCGCCGCCGACCTGGCCGTGGCCTGCCTGGCCAACCTCTGGACCGTGACGTTGGATGGCCAGCCGATCGCACTGACGGATTTCGTGCCGATGGAGCGCCGCGACCTGGGCCTGCGCGGCCTGGTCGGCTATCTCGACCTGCAGGGCAAGGCGCCCGACCGGCACGACCTGCGCCTGCTGTGGAACGCCGGCAGCGAACAGCGCGGCGCCAGGCGCGAACGCGCATACCTGATCCCGTTCTGGTACGACCCGGCCGCCAGCGCAGCGGCCGACGCGCCCGCACCAACGAACGCCGCGACCTAAACCGCGCGCCGCCTCACCACGGCACCGTCCGTCCCAGGTAGTCCAGGTACTGCAGGCCCGCGCGGCCCTGTTGCGCGGTGATCGTGTCGACCAGCTTGGGAATGCTTTCGGCGATGGTCAGGCGCGCGCCGGGGCCGCCCATGTCGGTCTGCACCCAGCCCGGCGCCATCAGCAGCAGGGTGCGCGGGTCGTCGGCGTAGCGCGCGGCGAAGCTGCGCATGTACATGTTCAGCGCCGCCTTGCTGCCGCGGTACACGTCGTGCGCGCCGTTGGTGTTGTTGGCCAGGCTGCCCTGGCCGGAGGACATCACGCCGATCGTGCCGCTGGCCGGTACCAGCGCTTCGAAGGCGGCCACCACGCGCAGCGGGCTGAGCGCATTGGTCACCATCACCCGCACGAATTCGTCGGTGGACACGGTCGCCGCGGTGTCATCGTCATCGTTGGTGACGCCGGCATTGACGAACAACAGGTCGATCGCTTCGCCTTCCAGGCGCGTGCGCAGCGCAGCGACCTGTTCCGGCGCGGTGATGTCCACGGTTTCAACGCGCAGCGCATCGGGATATTGGCCGGCCAAGGTTTGCAGGGACGCGGTCGAATGTTCACGACCGGTGGCAATCACCCGCCAGCCGCGTTGCAGGTATTCGCAGGCCATCGCATAGCCCAGGCCGCGGGAGGCGCCGATCAGCAGCGCAGTGTTGGAAGAAGGAGGGGTCATGTCGTACTCCACGTGCGACGCCGATGCAGGACACATGCCCTGCCGTTACGCCAGTGCAGACCACCGTACCCATGCGCGGCGATACCCGGAAGGCGCGTGAGGCGCACTTATATACTGCGCGCCACGCACGGCCTTGCCACACCTCCCACGGAACAGACGTGTCCGACCCCGATTTGAACCTGCTGATCGCGCTGGACGCGTTGCTGAGCGCCGGCAGCGTTGCCGGTGCCGCGCGCAGGCTGTCGTTGAGTCCATCGGCGATGAGTCGCGCGCTCACGCGCTTGCGCCAGACCACCGGCGATGCGCTGCTGGTGCGCGCCGGGCGGGAGATGGTGCTCACGCCCTATGCCGAAGGCATCCGCGACCGCACGCATGCCGCCGTCCAGGACGCGCGCGCCGTGTTGCAGCCGCCGCCGGCCGACCTGGACCTGGCCACCTTGCAGCGCCGTTTCACCCTGCGCACCAACGAGGGCTTCGTCGAAACCTTCGGCCCGCACCTGCTTCGCGCGGTCGCCGCGGCCGCGCCCGGCGTGCAGCTGCGCTTCGTGCACAAGCCACGCAAGTCCGCCACGCCGCTGCGCGAGGGTCAGGTCGATCTGGAAATCGGCGTGCTCGGTGCGATGGGGCCGGAAGTGCGCGTGCAGGCGCTGTTCGGCGACCGCTTCGTCGGCGTGGTCCGCGCCGGACATCCGCTGGCCAGCGCGGACCCGGTCGGCCTGGATCAGTACACCGCCTTCGCCCATGTCGTCGCCACGCGTCGTGGACGCGAGTACGGACCGGTCGATGACGCGCTGGCCACGCTCGGCCGCCAACGCCGCATCGCCGCCGTGGTGCCCAGCTTCCCGGCGGCGCTGGCCATCGCCCGCACCAGCGACCTGATCGCGCTGGTGCCGGCGTCCTACGCCGACAGCCAGCGCACCGCGCCGCCGGCGTTCCATGTCTTCGACCTGCCCGTCGCGCTGGCGGGCATCACCGTGTCGCAGATGTGGCACCCGCGCCTGCACGATGATCCCGGCCACCGCTGGCTGCGGGCGCTGGTGCTGAACGAATGCCGACAACTCGCCAGCACCTGACGCATCGGGCGATGCCGACAACGGCACCAACGCACGTACGCGTTACGATGCGCGCACCCCACCCGCTGCACGCGCCAGACCCCGCATGAAGTCCCGCAACATCGACGCCCCGATGGCATGAGCAGCGCGTCGACACCCGCGGCAGGCCGGGGCAAATCGAAGATCGAACGCTTCCAGTCGTGGATCGCGGCGCTGCTGAGCGCGCTGCTGCACGTGCTGGTGCTGCTGATCCTGCTGCACGACCCGCCGCCGACCTTCGCCCAGTCCGAGAGCGCCGCCGCCGGGGGCCGGATGAAGATGGAGTTCATCGGCAAGACCACCGACCCGGCCACCCAGGCGCCGCCCAGCCCGCCGCCGTCGCGCGCGGCGACCCCGCCCACGCGCCCCACGCCCAAAAAGCCCACGGTCCAGCGCAAGCCAGCGACCTCGCCGGTGCAGACCACCCTGGTCCAGCAGCCGGCCGATCCGGTGCCCGACGAATCGGCCACGATCCCGGCCACCACCGCCGACGACAGCTGGTCCATGCCCAGCCCGTCCCAGCGCGTGACCCAGCAGAGCCAGCCGCCCGGTAACCCGCCGCCCAGCCAGAACCGCGCCGCCACCTGGGGCCGCCCGCCGGGCATGCTCGACCGCGACACCGCACCGACCGAAAACGGCCTGGCCGACAGCGCCTCGACCAATCCCGGCAACCGCCGCGACCTGGGCGCCACCGGCCCCAGCCTGGCCATCGGCGGCTACAACGCCTACTACGAGCCGCGCGCCGAAGAAAAAGTGCGCGCGTGGATGGCCCAGGGCATGAAGGAATTCTTCATCCCCCTGCCCGGCACCCGTTACTACATGGTCTGCACCCTGGACATCGTCCTGCGCCGCGGCTCCGGCAAATGCCGCGCCCTGGACCCGAACGACCCGGAGATGCAGGGCATCGGCGACTCGCGCGAAATCATCAACATGCTCCGGGTCTACAAACAGGGCGAGCTGGTGTGGAAGGGACCGGGGCCGTATCGCTGAGGGCGATTCGTCCGCAGCGACGCGTCACGCTTGCGTTACGCCGTTTGATACCAAGGTGCGAAGTCGAACATTGCCGGCCTGGCTGCTCCTGACCGACACTCCGGTGTAGGAAAAAGGAAGCAGCAGGAAGCACTTCATGATGTATCTGATTTTCGGCGCGGCAGTGATCCTACCGATGGCGCTGGTCTTGGCAGGTCTGTTGGTCTGGAGAGGCATCTATTCGCTGGATCGCCGCCGATCTCCACTCAATATCCAGTTGATGAATCTTCCTGGCGAAGGACTGCGTCAGCGCATCGCCAAGCACGACGAGAAGTTCCTGGAAGCGGCCACGCTCATGGCCGTGGCAGGCCCCTTCGTTCTCTTGATGTGGTTGATGGCGCGGATCAGCAGAACCGGCTTTGACTGGAAGCAGCTGCGTCTTGGCCCGGGTGATGCCGTCTACGCGGGGATGCTCGTCGTCGTACTGGCCTTTGTCCTCTGGCGCCTGATTCACCACGCCAAAGCCAGACGCCGGGCGCTCGAAGGCCTACGCGCCGAGCTTGCGGTCGCCCAATGTTTGACGCCTTTGATCGCCGAGGGCGCGATGGTGTTCCATGATGTCCCGGCCCAGGGATACAACCTTGACCACGTGGTGGTCGCGCGAGGCGCCATCTTCGTCGTAGAAACCAAGTCACGGCGCAAACCCGCTGAACGCGGCAGGGCCTCTGCGCGCGTCCAGTACGACGGACACCAACTGTTCTTTCCCAGACACGCCGAAAAAGCACCGATCGAACAGGCCGCCTACCAAGCGCGCTGGCTGGACACCTACCTGCGCGAAGGCGGCATCGAGAATGTTCGGGTGATTCCAGTCTTGGCCTTGCCCGGCTGGTACGTGGAGCAGACGAACCGAGAAGGCCGACCCAACGTGCTGGTCAACAACTGCACCAATAGTACCTTCATGCTGCATCTCAGCTTCGGCGCTGCATTGCCAGATTCGACGCGAAAGCAAGTGGGCCAGTTGATTGCACGCCGCTATCCCGCCCTGCAAGTGCCGGGCGCATGACCACGACAAACACGACCCTATCTCGTACAAGACTGCAGGCGAAGGCGATGGCCTGTCTGTGCCTGGCACTGCCGCTGCTGGTGGCGTGCAGCAGCCCACAGGCCCGACCCGTTGATCCCAACACCGTCGGGGCCGCATCAATCTCCATCCAGGTCGATGTCCAGAGCGTCGGCGCCTCCGTGTATGCGCCGGAGTCCGGCCGCACGCCGGACGCCGGGCTCGAAGCGTCCTGCAACGCATGGAAGCTCGATCCTGCCGGCGTGGCGCGCAGCCGCGAATATCCAGACGGCCTGCAGGACGCGTTCTATGCGCTCCCCTGCACCATCAGCGGCCAGCTTCAGTACCACCAGGGCCATGCCTGGGAGTACCAGATCAATGCGGCCTCCACCGCCACCTGGACCCGTGGCGATGTCGTCCGCACGTTCGGCTGTTCCGATCAAGCCTGCACATCGCTGGTGTTGATGATGCCGGACGGCAATGCCGGCCACTGAGCCGGCCCCAGTGCGAGGGCGCCGGGCTAGAGATCACCACCCGCGCCGAAATCTCACCCCGGACAATCCCGTTCACCGCTGACAACGCGGGCGCTGGCGGTTATGGTTCAGGCAGGAACGGGGGTTTCTTGCATGGGACGCAGGGGTCAGCAGAACGGAATCGAGGTGGTCGCCGCATGGCCGTGGCCCGTGGGCGTGGTGGTCGGCATCGTGGGGTTCATCGCGGTGCGCTACGGCTTCACCGCATGGATGGGCCATCAGGGCGGGACGGTGGCGCAGGGTTTTTATCAAGGCGCGGGCGCGATGCTCGCCCCGCTGGCGTGGCTGCTGCTGGCCGTGTGCTGGATCGGCGCACCGGCCTTCTTCATCGGCAGCCGCCATCGCCGCAAGTTGCCGGACACGCGCACCGATCTTGAAAGCCTCAGCCAGGGCGGCTGGCGCCAGTTCGAACTGCTGGTCGGCGAAGCGTTTCGACGACAAGGCTACGCCGTGGAAGAAACCGGCCTGGGCGGCGCCGATGGCGGCATCGACCTGATCCTGCGCAAGGACGGCCGCCGTACGCTGGTGCAATGCAAGCAATGGAAGCGCCAGCAGGTCGGCGTCAGCATCGTGCGCGAAATGGCCGGCCTGCTCGCCCACCCCCAGGCTCATTCGGTAAAAATCGTCTGCATCGGCCGCTACACGAAAGATGCCGAGCGCTTCGCCCAGGGCAAGCCGATTGAATTGATGGGCGGTGCACAACTGCTGGAGATGATTCGGGCGGTGCAGCGCGAACCCGGGCCCACGCCGTTGCCTCAACCGGACCGCATTGAGCCGGTGTTGGTACCGGTTGAAGCGCAGACCGCGCCTGCGCCTGCGTCTGCGTCTGCGTCTGCGTCTGCGTCTGCGTCTGCGTCTGCGTCTGCGTCTGTTGAGGCTACTGCTTGTCCGCGCCGTGGGCATGCGTTGGTGCAACGGGTGAATCGGCGGCCCGGGGGCTAGCTTTATGGGATGTAGCCAATTTCCGAGATGTCGAGGAACCGGCTAAGTGAACCTGATCCTGTTAACTCCAATTGCCCTTTTAATTGGGGGTCTAATAATCGATAGGTCGCAATCAACGAACAAGGAGACGTTATGGGAATCGAATACGAAAACCTCGATAGCGATACTCGCGCGCATATGCTGATAGAAGTTGATCTGGGTGGCCATTACGTAAGTCCTCGGTTGACACCGGAGGGAGTCGCAGCGTGGCCAAACCTAATGAGAGAGGCTGCGCAAAGTTACGACGACGACTGGCTGGCGCAAGAGCTACTCAACCGTAACTTTGTTCGCAGCGAGGAATCGTACACGCGCGACGGCATCACTCGCACTAGACGTGTTAACCAGCCGCACGCAGCGCTGCAGCTTGCTGAAGGCGAATTCAATCGGTACTACCTTCGCGGCCTTTCTCAGCGAGCGAAGAAAGAAGGCAAAGACGAGCTGGTCATCTATCGCGGCAAGAAAGTCGCCAACCCGAGGCCAGAGTCTGAGGCCAAGATTGGCGCGCGTGTGCCAATCGGGCCTCTCCTTGAAAGCCTTAGAACGAATGACTTCGTAAACATCGAAGATGCAGTAGGCATTACCGGCGCTCCGGGCGGACCGAATTCTGGCATCACATGCAAACTTCCATGACATTGGATGCCAATCCTCGCAATGCCAACTAATAATTCATTCAAGCCGAAGCCGCCTCGCGGCCCGGCTTAATTCTGGTATTAGGCCTTACTCACACTATCAAGGAGATTTATGAGTCACGAGCACGATATTGAGTTTCCGGAGTCCTTCCACATCCGCAAGCCGGTCCTTTCAGCAACTCTTCCAGCAGATAGATGGGCGATTTCACCTGACGGCAGCATGATCAGTTTTGACATTAGCTTGGCCGGCTACAGCTCACACGAACGGGACGTCATCGAGTTTGCGTTAAACCCCTATATCACCTCCGCCAACATCTTCAGCGGTCTTGGCCAGAACGCCTCGCAAGCGCTCGCTACTGCACTGCACGAATTATTCGGCCCCGGTGGGTTTTACGCTCGGTAAGGCTTAAATATTCATTCAAGCCGACGCCGCTTCGCGGCGCGGCTTAACTCAGTGTTTGACTTGCTATGACACTACTATCGGGGCTTACAGCTTTTTCTGCATGGGTTGAAGCTCATGCCACGACTGTTGACCTCTTAAAATGGGTGTTTGTCGGCCTACTGGCATGGACCCTAGGTGTTTTTCGTTTCCTGCGAGCGAAGCTGAAAACACCAAAGCTAGAGATTGAGTCATTTACTAGTCGTTGTATTTGGCAGGAGCTCGGAGTCGTAGATGGGAGCGACCACAATGCCAGAGTCGTATTCCTTATCGAGTCCAGAATAACTAATCCAACAACACATCCAATAGTCGTTCGCGACTTCACTCTTCAGGTCAAAAGGCTGAAAGGCTGGCCGGTCCGCAACCACCCACTAAACGCAGTCACCCTTCCTTCCCGTGTGCGGCACAACATCGGTAGCATCACAAAGCTTCTAAAGAACTGGTTCTCAAATTTTCCCGAGGGACCGGAAAGCTTGACCCTCCACGGTCGGGTGGAGCCAAGAGATCACGAATCTGGCTTTTTACTCTTTGTCTCAGCATCTTGGGGCTACTTGCGACCCCTAAAAAAAAGTGGAGCCATCCCTGTAAAGCTCTGCGCTCGACTTACAACTGGTGAGCGTTTGGTTGCTCGTTCACACATCGTCCTGATGGATGATCACTCAGCCTTTGAGACAATGGTTCCGGGAATACTTGAGCATGTGCAGAACAGAAGCACTTGGAACATCATTAGGGCGCAGTCCTAGCAATTCAAAGCCGCAGCCTCTTCGCGGTTCGGTAAACAGGGGTCAGAGTGCAGTTTCTCCGCGGGATGCAGCTGCCTCTCGCCGCAACTATGCTCTACATCCTTGACCTCCCCTACATCCCCCACCCTTCATCCTCTCCGCCAGCTCAACTGACGGAGGACACACGATGATGAAGTGGATGGGGGCCGCACTGGCCGCGGCGTTGCTGATGGCCGGTTGCGCCAAGGTGGAGGGCGAGAAGTTCGTCGGACACTGGGTGAACGTGCAGACGGCGGAAGAAACGATGGACATCGAGCGCAATGGCGAGGGCTTCATGGTCCGCAGCACCACGCCGAAGTTCTTCAGCCGCAAGCCCAAGACCGACAGCTATCCGGCGGTCTACAAGGACGGCGCGCTGCAGGTGAACAACGACGGCGAGACGGTGAGCTTTGCCATCGACGAGGCCAACGGCCACCTCAATACCGGCAGCGACCAGTACCAGCGCGTCGACACCAAGAAGTAGGGTTGCAGCGGATGGTGGTCAAGACGAGGCCCGCAATGCGGGCCTCGTTCGCGTAGGCAACACGATGCGCATCGGGGACGCCACTGGATGACCAGACTTGCGTCTGTTGGAGCGCGTATTGCGCCTGCGCGGGGATGACGGACCCCGCTCTGGCGACGGCAACCGCGGAGTCGGTGATGCCGAGATCGAACCACCGCACCAGCACAGCGGCGGCGGCGCGCTGCTCGTTCGCGCATCCGCGATTGCTCAGGCTGATCGCAACGCGACGCGTGCAGCGCCGGACCAAGCTGGCTATCGTGGCGCCCTGATCAGGAAGAAGTGCTCATGAAGCGACGCTACGACCCACCGCTGACCACCAACGCGCAGGACCCCCTGTATCGCGTCGACAAGGGCATTGCCGGCGCTCAGCAACGGCTGGACACGGCGATCGACGCCAAGCGCCATCACACCAACCAGAACCTGGCGCACGAAGTGATCAAGGAAGCGCGCGAAGCGCTCAAGCGCGCCGAGCACGCCCGCGTGCTCAAGATCAAGGAACTGGCGCAGAAGGCCGCGGAAATGAAGGCCGCAGGCAAGTAGATCTGCCGGTGCCACTCAGAACAGCGTGCCCTGCGTCGGCGGCGCTTCGCTGACCTGCAGCGGTTCCATCGAAATCGTGCGCGGAGGCGCAGCGACCTCGCCTTCGCCCCCCAACCGCCACGCCAATCCCGACATCCGCACCGCGTGGCGCGCCAACGCGGCACGCAGCACCTCGGCGCTGCCGGCGACATGCAGGCGCGTACGGGCGCGGGTGAGCGCGGTGTAGACCAGCTCGCGTGACAGCACGCGGCTCTCAAAGCGCGGCAGCTGCAACCAGACCTCGTCGAACTCGGACCCTTGCGCCTTGTGCACGGTCATGGCGAAGGCGCTGTCATGCGCGGGCAAGGCGGAAGGGTGGAACGGACGCACGCCGCCGTCTTCGCCGCCGGCAAACCAGGCCATCAGCGCGCCGCTGCCGTCCCTGAGACAGATGCCGATGTCGCCGTTGAACAGGCGATGGCGGTAGCTGTTCTCGGTGATCAGCAGCAGGCGGCCGTGGAAGTAGGTCGGCGCGCTGCCAATACGACGGCCGGACAGCAGCTCCTCGATGCGCGCGTTCAAGCCGCGCGCACCCTGCGGCCCCTCGCGCACGGCGGTGAGCAGGCGCAGGCGCTGGGCCTGCTGCAGGGCGCTGGCGGGGTCGGAAGCCTCGGCGAGCGCGCGCCAATGCGCGAGGAACAGCGCGCGTCGCGCCTCCAGTGGATCCAGCACGTCTTCGTGGAAGGTCACGCCCCGCAGTGCGCCATCGCGCAGCAGCGACAGCGCGCGTGCGGCATCGCCATCGCGCGTAGCCAGGGCCAGCGGCGACAGGTCGAAGTCCGCGTCCTGGCGGTAGCCACGCAGCAGCTGCACGCGGTGGCCATGCAGGCCGCCGGCCTGAGCGACCACGGGCACGGCCGCGCCCAGCAGGGGCTGCAGCGCCTGCGCATCGCGCGCCTCCAGCGCATCGCCCGGACCGGCCGCGGCCAGGATCGCGGCCAGCACGTCGCCGGCTTCCACCGAGGGCAACTGGTCTGGATCGCCCAACAGGATCAACTGGGTGCCGTCGGCCACGGCTTCGACCAGCTTGCACATGAGCGGCAGGTCGACCATCGAAGCTTCGTCGACCACGATCACGTCGAACGGCAGCGGGTTGTCGGCGTTGTGGCGGAAGGTGGGCTGGTCGGGGAGGGTGCCCAGCAGGCGATGCAGGGTGCTGGCGCTGTCCGGCAATGCGGCGCACAGCGCAGCGTCCACGCCACTGGCGACGATGGCGGTGGCGGCCTTGCGCAGGCTTTCGGCCATGCGCTCGGCAGCGCGCCCCGTAGGCGCGGCCAGGGCGATGCGTGGCAACACGGTGTTGGCCCGCTGCGCCTGGGCGATGCGCAGCACCAGCAGGCGCGTGATGGTGGTGGTCTTGCCAGTGCCAGGGCCGCCGGTGACCAGCAGCAGCGCGCGCCGCAAGGCCAACGCCGCCGCGCGCGCCTGGCGATCCTCGCCATCACGTGCGTGCGAAGCGGAGCGAGTCCCTTCCAGGGGCGGGAACAGCAGTGCGAAGACATCGGCCACATCCGCGCTGCCGGCCGCATGCAACGGCTGGGCCGCGATGTGCTGCAGCTGCATCGCCAGGCGCCGCTCGTACTCGCGGTAGCGGCGCAGGTAGAGCAGGCCGTGTTCGGTCACCAGTGGCGTGGTGGTGTCGGCAGCATCGCGTGCGCTGTCCGGCCGGGCGACCCAGCGCGAGGCGTCGATCGCTGCCTGCCATGGCGCGGGCGCGGGCCAATCCATCGGTGCGTCCAGCAACAGTTGTGGACGCGCGGGATCGAAGCCGGCATGACCTTGCGCGACGGCCAGCGAGGCCAATGCGGCCGCGGCCAGCACTTCGTCAGGCGTGTCCGGATCGAGCCGGCGCAGGCTCTGGGCGAAGGCGTGATCCAGCGTGCGCAGCGCGCCGGCACGCAGCAGGGCGGCGAGCAGGCTCATGCAGCCACCTCTGCGGATTGGCCGGCAAACAGCGCATCCAATGCGTCGATGAGTTCCGGCGCGAACGCCTGCGCATGCACGCCGGGCGAATCTTCGCGCGCCGCGTCCAGGCCGCGACAGAACAGGTAGCGGATGCCGCCGAAGTCGCGCGCGTAGTCGTAACCGGACAGACGGAAACGCAGCCAGCGGTGCAGCGCCAGCGTGTAGATCAGGGCCTGCAGGTCGTACTCGCTGTGGGCCATCGCGCGCTGCAGCGCGACGCTGTCATACGCAGGCAGGCGATTGGATTTGTAGTCCAGCACGTACCAACGCCCATCAACGCAGTAGGTCAGATCGATCAGGCCGGTCATCAGGCCTTCCAGCTGACGACGCAGGCCGAAGCTGTGGCGGTCGCGCACCACCCCATGTGCATGCAGCAGGCGCAGCAGCGTCTCGACGGCAGTGGGTTGCAGGGCGAACTGGAACTCGATTTCCGCCCGGCGATCCTCGGCCGGCACGTCGCACAGGCGCACGCCCTCGGGCAGCGCCACGGTGAGTGTCTGGCCCATCAGGGTCGTGAGCACCTCCACGCCATCGTCGATCTCGTCGGCTGCGTAGCCGCCGGCGCGCAGCGCGCTTTCGATCACGGGCAGGTCGGCCTCTGGCGCAGCGTCACCCGGCTGCCAGTGTTGCCAGCCGGCGAAGTCGGCGTTCTCCAGCGCGTCGTGCAGCACCACGCCGAAGCGGTTGCCGGCAAAGCGCGGATCGAACACCTCGGCCGGCTGCGGTGCATCGGCATCGGCGTCGCTGGCCGGTTCGTCGTTGCCACCGGCAGCGGCGACCGTGGCGACGCTGGCCACCGATTCGCCACCGCTGTCGGCATTGGCCAGCTGGGTGAAGCTGTAGACCCACCAGTCGTGCGAGAGCGTGCGTTCGATGTGGCGCGCCTGCGGCGGCGCGGCTTCGGCCGCGGGCGGCAGCCAACCCGGCTGCGTGGGCAGCGCGCCACGTTCGACCACGATGCCGAGCTGGGCGATGAGCGCGTCCGGATCGGCCAGCATCGGTGCCAGGGCGGTCTGTCTGGCGTGATAGAAATCGCCGGTGGCGATCCACAGCGCGTGCTCGGCACGGGTCAGGCCGACGTAGAGCAGGCGCGCGTCTTCGGCCCGTTGTGCGTCGATCCAGGCGCTGCGTGCGGCGTCCCAGCCAGAGGTGTCGGTCTGCAGTTTCCAGTGCAGCACGCGCCCGCGCTGAGCGTCCTGCACCACGCAGGCGTGCCCGGGATCGGGCGACTTGCCGCCGATGCCCACGAACGGCAGGTAGACCAGCGGGTACTCCAGGCCCTTGGACTTGTGCAGGGTGACGATCTGCACGCGGCGCGCGTCCGATTCCAGGCGCAGCAGCTGGGCTTCGTCGTCGCTGTCGGCCTCGGCGATCTGCTGGCCAAGCCAATCGACCAGGCCATGCAGGCCCAGCGCACGCGCCTGCGCGTGCTGCAGCAGTTCGCCCAGCTGCAGGTAGTTGGTCAGGCGCCGCTCGCCATCGAGCAGGCCGAGCAGGCGCTCGGCGTGGGCCGCGCCCAGATCGCTGACCAGGGCGAGCGGACCGCCGCGCTGGACGCGTTCGCGCCAGTCCAGGGCCTGCAGCTGCCAGGCGCGATGGGCATCGCCATCGACTTCCAGCGCGGCGATGCCGCTGGCATCCACGCCCAGCAGCACGGTCGCCAGCGCCGCGCGCAGGCGGCCATCGTCGGCGGTGTGCAACAACGCCAGCAGCAGGGTCAGCAGTTCGTGTGCCTCGGGCGTGGCGAACAGGCTCTGCTTGCCCGCCGCCACCGCCGGAATGCCGACCTCAGCAAGCGCCTGCTGGATGCGCGTGGCGTCGCGATGGGTGCGGACCAGCACGGCGATGTCACCGGGCTGGATCGGCTTGCCCTTGATCGTTGCGTTGCCTGCACGCGCGTCGGTCAGCACCGCGTGGATCGCCTGCACGCAGGCGGCGGTGGCCCATGCGCGCGAGTCGCCGGCGCTCCATGATGTCTGTTTGCCCTTGTCGTCCAGCGGCGGCGGCGGTGCCTGCCACAAGGTCAGTGCAGGCGCGGGCGCATCGTCGCGCAGGTAATCGGCGTCCACGCGCTGGGTGCCGGGTGCGACCGGTTTGAACCTGATGCCTTCCTCAATGAAGGCGCCCTCGCCGGCCTGCGTGTACAGCGCTTGGATCGCCGACAGCACGCTGGGCCGCGAACGGAAATTGCGGTCCAGCGGCGGCGCCTGCTCGGCCACGGCCGCGGCGGCCAGATAGGTCTGCACATCGCCACCGCGGAAGCCGTAGATGGCCTGCTTGGGATCGCCGATCAGGAACAGCGCCGGCGCCAGGTCAAGCGCGCGCGTGGCGTGAGAATCGCCAAACACGGTGTGGAAGATGCTCCACTGGCGCGGATCGGTGTCCTGGAATTCATCGACCAGCGCGATGGCGTACTGCGCGCGCAGGCGCTGCACCAGCGCATCGGCATGCGGCCCGGCCAGGGCATCGGCCACGCCATCGATCAGATCGTCGTAGGTCTGCACGCGGCGCTGCTGCTTGAGCTGGGCCAGGCGCAGACGCGCGTCGTCGCGGACCTGGTGCAACACGCGCACCCGTTCGCGTTCGGAGGCAGCCTTGAAGTCGGCCACCCCCGCCAGATACCGCGGGATCAGCGCGCACAGCGGAGAGGTCGGTGTGCGGCCGACATGGGCCTTGTTGGTCTTGGCTTCCAGCGTTTCAGGCGTGAGGTGCGCCAGGCGCTCGCTCAGCGGCGCCGACCACTGCCTGTTGCTGCACCACTGGCCCAGCTCGCGCCACAGCGCAGTGATCCAGGCGGCCTTGTAGCTGCCGCCGTGCAGGATCTTGCTGTCCACCGCGGCCAGCAGGTCGGCCAGGAATTGCTCGCCATGCGCGGTGAAGCCATCGGCCAGTGCAAGCGCGGCGGTGTGCAGATCAGCCTCGGCATCGCCTTCTGCATCGCGCGGCACGGGCAGCGGTCGCAGCACCGGTTGGGCCATCAGCTTGCCCAGGTCGCGCGACAGCGCATCGGGACCTTCCTTCCACAGGCCGATCAAGGCATCGGCGGTGTGCGCGTCGGCGGCATGGACGCGCCACAGGTCGGCGGCCAGTTCGTCGTGCAGTTCGCGGGCGCTGGCCAGCAATTCGGGCGGGGCGAAGGTCTGGCCGCTTTCCAGCGCATGCTCGCGCAGCACCCGCGCGCAGAAGCCGTGGATGGTGAAGATGGCGGCCAGGTCGATCTCGTCGGCGGCCTGCTGCAGGCGACGCTGCACCGATTGCGGGCTTTCGTCCGCGCTTTCCAGATGCGCGGCGACAATGGCGCGGCTCAGGGCGACGTCGGGCGCTTCCTCGGCTTGCGCCTCAATGCCGATCACGCGGGCGGCCAGGGCCAGGCGCTCGCGGATGCGCTTGCGCAGTTCCTGGGTGGCCGCCTCGGTAAAGGTCACCGCCAGGATCTGGCTGATGCGCAGGTGCTGCTCCACCACCAGGCGGGTGACCAGCGTGGCCAGGGTGAAGGTCTTGCCGGTGCCGGCGGACGCCTCGATGAGGCGGATGCCGGTGAGCGGGAGAGTCAGGTAAGGATCGTGGGAAGTCATGCGATCCCGCCTGCGCACTTGAACGATGAAATGGAAGCAAAGCTTTCGCGCGTCGCGCGACTTCCTTTTGTCTTGGCAAAAGGAAGCAAAACCGTCTTCGCCGGTCCCCAAAAGGGGATTGAAAACAGCTCGCCGCCGCTGCGCGGCGGGTCCCTGCGATCCTCGGCTGAATTGGCTCGGCTTGGGCAGATCAAGCGCGAAAACCAAAGCCACGGCTGACGCTGTAGCGCGGAGCTTGCTCCGCTGCGCTGTCCATCAGCCTGGCAAAGGGCTTGATCTGCCTGTTGAACGGCCGCCCTCACGCCTCGGCCTCCGCATCATTGGCCTCGGCAACAAAGACGCGGCCATCTTCAAACCCTTCATGGAGCACCCCACGCGTCACCGCCTGATAGATGGTGAAGCTCATGTTGGCGAACTGCTGCAGCGCCTGCGGATCGGCGAAGGGATCGCGGCCGCGCAGGGCGAGTCGGTAACCGTCGGCGCTGCCTTCGGCCCACTGGCGTTCGCCGCCGCGCCATTTGCCGGCGGCACGCCTGGTGGCCTGTTCGGCGGTCTCGGCGTTGAAGTATTCCCAGCCGCTGGCCGGTCCGAACGGCAGCGGTGATTGCAGGCCATCACGGCGCAACTGCAGCAGGCGGCGCAGCACCGCGCGCGCCTGCGCGGCGTCGAGCGGTTCGCGCAGGAAGGGGCCGACACCGGCCTCGCCGCGGTCATCGAACTGCACCAGCGGCTGAGCCAATCCGGCAGCGCTGGCCAACAGCCAGTCCAGGCCATCGCGAATCGCACCGATCCCGTTCATGGCGCCCAGCCGCTTGCGTGCCAGGCCGTGCGGATACAGCTCGCCGATGCGGCCATGCAGCACGAGACCGTCCAGGTCCACTTCCAGCCGCGGTGCATCGGACTGGGCCGCGCCGCGCCATGTGTTGAGCGCCTGTGCGTAGGGACGGGTCTGTTCCAGCAGGCCTTCCAGCGCGCGACGGCCCAGCGGCCCGGACGGCAGCAGCGCGCGGGCGCGCAGGCGCGCTTCCAGGCCGGCTTCTTCTCCATTGAGCAACGCCGCAAACACCTCCTGCTGCAACGCGTATTTCTCCAGTCCGCGACCGGGCATCAGCAGCGGCTCGACGTCTTCGCTGGTTTCGATGTCGTCGGCCAGGCGCAGGCCCAGGCGCTGGCCAAGGAACTGTTCGGCGGGCGCGATCAAGAACCGCTTGAGCGCGTCCATCGACACGCGCTCCTCCACATCGCCGGGGACAGGCAACGCCGCATCGAACCACGGCCCCAGCCCGGTGCGTTGTCCGCCCAGGCGCCCGGCCGCCGGCTGCCACTGGCTGCGGTAGCTGAAACGACGCGGATCGCCATCGGCCCCGAATGCGGCCGGCGCGAACGGCTGCAGCGCATGGCGCACGGTCATCGCCTCGGCAGCCTGTTTGGCATCGAGGTGATAGTCGGCGGCCGCCGCGATCAGTTCGGTCACCAGCACCGAAGGCTCGCGCACGCTGCCGTCGCGCGGATCGGCGCCCAGGTAGCTCAGGTAGAACACGTCCTGCGCCGAGGCGAACAGCTGCAGGAACAGGAAGCGGTCGTCTTCGCGCGTGGAGCGATCGCCATGACGGCGCTGGTCGGTGCCCAGCTGCGCGGTGAGCTGGTTGAGCCCGGCCGCCGGATCGCGGCGTGGGAAATCGCCGTCGTTCATGCCCAGCAGGCAGATCACGCGGAACGGCAGCAACCGCAGCGGCACCATGCGGCCGACACTGATACCGCCGGTGAGCAGCGGCGCGCGGGTGTCGGCTTCGGACAACACGCTGGCAAAGTGCGAGCGCACCACCTCGGCCGGCAGCGGCGCGTCGAAGCCGGCGCGCTCGGCGGCCTTGGCGAAGTCGTCGATGAGCTTGCGCAGCCGATCCAGCGCGCGTTGCGTGCTTTGTGCCGACGGCGTCTGTGGCAGCAATGCCTCGAGCAGGCCGAGCAGGCGTTCGCGCCAGAGCGATGGCGGCATGGCCTCGCCCAGGACCTGTTGGTGCCGCGCCAACACGCGCAGCAGCCGGATCAACGCATCCAGCGCCGACAGCGCGCCGCCTTCCAGCGCAGGCCACGGCGCCACGCCGGCGATGTCGTCCTGGCTGCCGCTGGCATAGCCCAGCAGCAGCCGGTCCAGCGCGAACTGCCAGGTGTAGGCGTCATCGCGCGGCGCGGCGTGCTGCTGGCGGTGGTCGGCATTCAAGCCCCAGCGCGCGCCGGCGGCCTGCAGCCAGCCGTGCAGGCGCTCGAACGCGGCCGCGTCCAGGCCGGCGGCTTCGGCCAGGGGCGGACTGGCCAGCAGGTCCAGGGTTTCGTTCAGGCCGAAGCGCGACACCGGCAGGCCGAGCAGGCGCACGAACACCTCCGCCAGCGGCTCGCCGGCCAGCGGACTGGTATCGGCCAGCGCGTAGGGAATGCGGTCGTCCTGGCCGCGGCCGCCGAACACCGCCTCCAGATACGGCACATAGGGATCGATGTCCGGCGCCAGCACCGCGATCTCGCGCGGTTGCAGCGGTGGATCGAAGCGCGGGTCTTCCAGCAACCCGCGGAGCTGGTCGTGCAGCACCTGCAGTTCGCGCAGGCGGGTGTGGCTGGCGTGGACCTGCAGGCTGGGGTCGTGGCGATCCAGTGACGGTCGCGGTTCGCCCCCCGGCGTGCCGCGGCGGTGGAACAGGTCGGCCTGCAGCCGATGCAACAGGCTGTCGGCCAGGCCGCCCTGGTCGCGGGTGCGGCCGCTGCGTGCTTCCGGATCGTCGTAAGCAGGAATCTCGCCGGAAGGGTGCACCACTTCGTAGCTGCCCAGCACGGCCATGAAGTCGCGCCCGGCCGCGCCCCAGGCCTGGAGCAGGCGGTTTTCGCCGGCCGGATCGCCGAACGGATTGGCATCGCCCTGCCGCAGCCGCGCGGCGAGCGTCTGCAGGTCGCCCCAGTACGACTGGGTCGGCGTGGGCAGGTAGAAGTGCATCGTGCCCACCCGCGCCTGGGTGGCCAGCACGCGCAGTACGTCGGGCGAGATGTTGAGCGTGGCAAAGGCGAACACGCGCCTGGGCAGGCCGACCGGCAGGGCGGCGCGCGCGCCACTGAAGCGATCCAGGTAGTCCTGGATGCGCCGGGCGCGATAGCCACGCCCGGCCGCTACGTGCCGCCACAGCACGGCCTGTGGGTCGAGCGGGTCGGCGCCGGCCTCCCAGCGCAGCAGCCAGTCGCGGCGCCAGGCCTGGTACTTCTCGAACACGCTGGCCAGCTCGCCGGCCAGCGCCCACGGCTTGAGCGCGTCGGTGCCGGACAGGTACGCCCGCAGCGCGGCCAGCGCCGGCCTGGACAGCAGCGCCGGGTCGGTCAGCGCCGCATACAGGCGCCAGTGCAGGGTGGCCGCATCCAGCTCGTCCTGGGCCGGGCCCAGATTGGCTTCCAGCGCGCGGGCGACGAACTCGCCGGGGGTCAGGAACTCCAGATTGGCTGTCACGCCATGCGCGGCGGCCAGTGTTGACTGCAGCCAGCGGCGCATCGCCACCTGCGGGATCAGCACCACGTCCGGTGTCAGGATCGATTGCCCGGGCACCGGCTGGCGCAGCTCGGCCGCCAGCAGACCGGCCAGTACTTCGAGCGAATTGGAAGGATAAAGGCGGAAGTCCGGGTGCGCGTCCTGCATGCCCTCATGATGCGGCATGCCTGTCGCAGTCGGCGAGACCTGCGCAACAGCGCGTCCCGCGGGTACTGCCTTTCGGCCCATCCCGGTGAACCGGTCGGATCTGTCACAATAAGCATACTGACCAGTGCGGTTTTATTCAGGGCGACACGACGAAGCTGTCACGTCGTTTTGCCTACGGCACACCCGCCGACAGGCACCGACCAGGCCACCCACCCCTGCTGATGACTTCCACGACCCCGACCATCCGTCTTGCCAACCTGCGTCTCGAACGCGGTGGCCGCGCCATCCTGCGCGACGTGACGCTGACCGCGCCGCATGGCAGCGTCACGGCCGTGCTGGGTCCGTCGGGTAGCGGCAAGTCCACGCTGCTGGCGGCGCTGACCGGCGAACTGGCCCCGGCCTCGGGCACGGTGGAGCTGTTTGGCCAGCCGATCCCGCGCGGGACCCGCGCCCTGCGCGAGCTGCGCAAGAACGTCGGCGTGCTGCTGCAGGGCAATGGCTTGCTGACCGACCTGACCGTGGCCGAAAACGTGGCCCTGCCGCTGCGCGCACATACCAAGTTGCCCGATGCGCTGATCCGCCAGCTGGTGGACCTCAAGCTCAACGCCGTCGGCCTGCGCACGGCCGAAGACCTGTTCCCGCGCGAGCTGTCCGGCGGCATGGCCCGGCGCGTGGCGCTGGCCCGGGCGCTGGCCCTGGACCCGCCGCTGATGATCTACGACGAGCCGCTGACCGGGCTGGACCCGATCGCCTCGGGCGTGATCATGTCGCTGATCCGACGCCTCAACGATTCGCTGGGACTGACCAGCATCATCGTCAGCCACCACGTGCACGAAACCATGCCGGTCTGCGACCAGGCGCTGGTGATCGCCAACGGCGGGCTGGTGTTCTCCGGCACCCCGGCGCAGCTGGAAGCCAGCGACGATCCGCTGGTGCGCCAGTTCCTGCGCGGGGCGCCCGATGGCCCGATCCCCTTCGACAGCGCCGCTTCGGCGCGGGCTGCGTAGCCATGGCGTTTGCTGCTTCGATCCGTTCGCTGGGCGCTGCCGGGCTGTTCTCGCTGTCGGTGCTGCGCTCGTCCACGCCCACCCGCGACTTCTGGGCCGAGCTGATCCGCGAGATCTACAAGATCGGCGCGCGCTCGCTGCCGATCATCGCCGTGGGCGGTGCTTTCGTCGGCCTGGTGCTGACCCTGCAGGGCTACCGCACGTTGACCACCTTTGGTGCGTCCGATGCGCTGTCCACGCTGCTGGGCCTGTCGCTGTACCGCGAACTGGGCCCGGTGCTGACCGCGCTGCTGTTCATCGGCCGCGCCGGCAGTTCCATCGCCGCCGAACTGGGCCTGATGCGCGCCACCGACCAGATCAAGGCGCTGGAGCTGATGGCCAT
>JBIIHJ010000098.1:0-11386 GCA_044235875.1 Pseudoxanthomonas sp. | reverse complement strand
GGCCTGCCACGCGTCCGGCGCGGTGTCGGCCAGCATCTTGGACACTTCCTGGTGGAAGGCCGGGATGGCCAGCGAGAACATCTGCGGCGCAGCCACGCCCTGGGACTTGAAGAACTCAGTCCAGGACCAGTTGGGCGTCAGCTTGTCCGCATCGGCCAGGCTGACCGGGTTGTAGGACAGCTCGACATGGCGCGACAGCTCGGTGTTGGTCTTGGAGACCTTGGCCAGGCGGGTTTCGAAATCGATGACCTGCTTAGCCTGGGCGGCGGCGGCATCGGCGGCGACGCCGGCCAGTTCCAGGGTCTTGGCGATATGCGCCTGGTACGCGTCCAGCTTGGCCTTGTTCTCGGCGCTGGTGTAGTACTCCGGATCGGGCAGGCCCAGGCCGGCCTGCATCGCGTAGGCGATGTTGACTTCGGAGTTCTTGAAGTCCGCGCCGCTGCCGAAGCCGAACAGGCCGTTCTGGCCCTTGGCTGCGCTGGTGCGCAGGTAATCGGTGATCTTGGCCTGGTCGCTCAGGCCATCGATGGCGGCCAGCTCGTCCTTGATCGGGCTGATGCCCTGCTGCTCGATCTTGGCTTCGTCCATGCCGGTGGCCCAGAAATCGCCCACGATCTTTTCGACGCCGGTGGCGGCAGTGTCGGCGGCGGCCTGTTCGACCAGCTGGTGCTGGACTGCCTCGGAGCGTTCGCCGAGCACTTCGAAGGTGCCCCAGCTGGTGCGGTCGCCCGGCACCGGATTGGCCTTGAGCCAAGTCTGGTTGGCGTACGCATTGAGGTCGGAACAGACGTTGGCGGACTTGTCCAGGTCGCCGACCTTGAACGCGCTGAAGGGCGGCAGCTTGGACTGGTCCACGGTCAGCGCCTTGGGCGCGGCGGTGTCGGCAGCCGGGGTGGCGGCTGGGGCGGCGGCGTCTTCGGGTTTCTTGCAGGCGGCCAGCGCGGTGGCGATGGACAGGGACAGCAGCAGGATCTTGGTCTTGGGCGTGCTCACGTGGACTCCGTTGGGTGTGCCGACATACCGCGTCCGGCGGGCAAAGGCCCTGGCGGACAACCGACAGACTGTATCGCGCGGCCGTGGAGCGGGCCGGTGTCGAAGGTCATGGGCCGGCCGGTCACCGGGCGATGCGCGCAGCCTAGCGGGCGGTGGGGTCGCGCACGGTGATCAGGTCGCGCGTGGCACGCAGCAGCAGGTCGGCGCCGCGGGCATCGTCCGGCAACAGGCTGGCCAGGCCCATGCGCAGCGCCTGGCCGGCGGTGGCCGGGCCACGCAGGCCCGGGCGGCCTTCCAGATCGACCTTGAGCGCGGTGGCCAGGGTGGCGGCCACGTGTGCGGCGGTGCCCGGCAGCAGCGCGGCGAAGCGCCCGGCGTCCAGGCGCGCGACCAGGTCGTCGGGCGCCTGGGCGCGCAGTTTCAGGGCGGCGGCCATGGCCATGGCCAGTGCGGCGCCGTCGGGCGGCTGGACGGTGGAGCCGCGGGTTTCGATCAGCAGCAGGGACAGCGGCCGGCCATCGCGACGGGCGCGGCGGGTGTCGCTTTCCAGTCGGGCGTCGAAGCACAGCCGGTTGGCCACGCCGGTGGCTTGATCGGTAAAGGCGCGCCGGCGCGCCCGCCGCCAGGCCGAGACCGCGCCGGTCACCAGGCCGATGGCCAGCACCAGCAGCGCCGGCATCGGCGGAAACCAGGCCCCGGCCACCAGCAGCGCCCAGGACACCAGCACCACCAGCGCCATGGCCACGCCCATCGGTGCCCAAAGCCGGCGCAGGCCGGGCAGGCCGAGGAGCAGCAGCGGCAGGGTCACCAGCATGATCGAGAGCAGGATCTGCGGGCCGGTCGGCATCGGCCAGGTGGCGCGGTCCTCCAGCAGCCGGGCCAGCGCGTTGGCCTGAAAATCCACCCGCGTCAGGCTGTTGGGCGCGCCGGGCAGGGACAGGCGCTGCTCGGCCGGCGGATCGGTGCGGCCGACCAGGACCACCCGGCCCGCAAGCGCGTCGGCGCCGATCTGGCCGTTCATGACCGCCGCGGCGGGGATATGGGCGATGTCGCCCTGCTGCGCCGGGCGCGCCAGCAGCACGGTGTTGGTCCTGACCCAGGCATCGGCGGCGGTGTCCGGACCCGGCGCGCTGACATCGCGGGCCGGGCGCGCGCTGCGCAGGCGGGCATGCGCGCCCGCGGACGAGGCCACATCGCGCAGCGCCAGGGCGAAGGCCGGCCACTGCGCCGCGCCGATCCCGGCGTGCAGGGCGATGCGGCGGGCGATGCCGGCCTGGTCGGCGATGACATCGGTATGGCCCACCGCCACAGCGGCGTTCATCAGGTCTGCGGCGGGCAGGATCGTCGTGGCCGGCTGCCGGTCGGTGGCCAGGTCCACCACCACCGGCAGCACCACCGCGCCGTTACGGACCATCGCCTGGGCCAGCTGGGCGTCGCCCTGCGGGTCGTACAGGCTGGACTGGGCCAGCAGCAGCTGCAGCCCCACCGCGCGGGTACCGGCATCGGTGAGCCGGTCCACCAGCTGCGCCAGATCGCGCCGCGGCCACGGCCACGGGCCGCGCTGGGCCACGCTGTCCGGATCAATGGTGACCACCACCACCTGCGTATTGCCCGAAGCGTGGCGCGCGCCGGCGACCAGGTCGAACACGGCGTCATCCAAGGGCGCAGTGACTTCGGACAGCGTCAGCAGGACCACCAGTGCCGCCGCGCCCAGTGCGGTCAGCACGCGCGCACCGACGTGCGCCGGCGCGCGGCGCAGCGGCCGGGTCAGCCGCTGCATCGTGCGCAACTGCACATTGGGGCGCGGGACGTGTTCACGCTAACCTGCGCATCCCGTGTTGGCCGGTACGACGTGGTGAACCATTGCGGTCTTTCCCCTGATCGGCGCGAGTGTAGGCGCGCCAGCCTTGGACTGTACAAGCGCTCACGGAATCTACGTCGATGAGCGACCATCCATCGCCCGACGTGCTGCTGGTTGGCGGCGGTCACAACGGCCTGGTCTGCGCCGCGTATCTGGCCAAGGCCGGATTGAAGGTCACCGTGCTGGAACGCCGCGGCGTGATCGGCGGCGCGGCGGTCACCGAGGAATTCCATCCTGGGTTCCGAAATTCGGTGGCGTCCTACACCGTGTCGTTGCTGCAGCCCAAGGTCATTGCAGACCTGGACCTGCACGCGCACGGCCTGCACATCGTCCAGCGGCGGCGCAACAACTTCCTGCCGCTGCCCGATGGCCAGTACCTGCTGACCGGCGCCGGACAGACCCAGGCGCAGGTCGCCAAGTTCTCGCCGCGCGATGCGCAGGCATTGCCCGCCTACGAGGCGCGGCTGGAGGCCATTGCCGACGTGCTGCGCGCCCTGGCCCTGCAGCCGCCGCCCAACATTACCGATGGCGGTTGGTGGAAGGCGCTGCCCGAGCTGCTGCGTGGCGCCCGGCTCGGCCGTCGCCTGCATGCGCTGGACCAATCGTTGCGCCAGGAGTTGCTGGACCTGTTCACCATCTCGGCGGCCGAGTACCTGGATCGCTGGTTCGAAAGCGCGCCGATCAGGGCCCTGTTGGGCTTCGATGGCGTGGTTGGCAACTACGCCAGTCCGTATGCCCCCGGCAGCGCCTACGTGCTGCTGCACCACGTGTTCGGCGAGGTCAACGGCGTCAAGGGTGCGTGGGGCCACGCCATCGGCGGCATGGGCGCGATCACCCAGGCGATGGCGGCCTCGGCGCGCGCCGCTGGCGTGGCCATCCACACCGACGCCGGCGTGGACGAGGTCCTGGTCGAACACGGCCGCGCCACCGGCGTGCGCCTGCATACCGGCCAGACGCTGCGCGCGCGCTGCGTGGTGGCCAACGTCAATCCGAAACTCCTGTACGAGCGTTTGCTGCGCAGCGAGCATGTGCCCGCGCCCACGCGCGAGCGCATGGCGCACTGGCGCTGCGGCTCGGGCACCTTCCGCATGAACGTCGCGCTGGATCGCCTGCCTTCGTTCACCGCGCTGCCGGGCGAGGGCGACCATCTCACCGCCGGCATCATCCTGGCGCCGTCGCTGGACTACATGGACCGTGCCTATCTGGACGCCAGGGCGCACGGCTGGTCGCGCGCGCCCATCGTCGAGATGCTCATCCCCTCGACGCTGGACGACGCATTGGCACCGCCCGGGCGGCACGTGGCCAGCCTGTTCTGCCAGCACGTGGCGCCAGAACTCCCTGATGGCCGCAGCTGGGACGATCACCGGGACGAAGTGGCCGACCTGATGATCGCCACAGTCGAAGGCTACGCGCCGGGATTCGCCTCCTCGGTGCTCGGCAGGCAGATCAAGAGTCCGCTGGATCTGGAGCGCGATTTCGGCCTGATCGGCGGCGACATCTTCCACGGGGCGCTGTCGCTCAACCAGCTGTTTTCGGCACGGCCTGCGCTGGGGCAGGCGGGATATCGCGGTGCGATTCCCGGGCTGTATCTGTGCGGGTCGGGAACCCATCCCGGTGGTGGGGTGACGGGGGCGCCGGGGCATAACGCGGCGCGGGTGGTGATCGGGGATTTGCGTTAGCGGTTTTTTTTTGGGTGCCTTCCAGGCTGCTCTCTGTCCGTGTGGGAAGCCTTGCTGCAGAACCCGCAACAGCCAGAGACAGCCGAGCAAGCTCGGCCCTACGGGGACTGGATCCGGCGTTTTTTGTAGAGCGGAGCTTGCTCCGCTGCCTTATTGCACAGTCACCTTGCGCCGGTTGTCCTCCGAATCGGTATCGATCAACTTGTTGTACGGATCCACGCCCGCTTCATAAGGCAAGGACGGCACCACCAGCTTCAGCGTGGTCTCCGGCTGAGTCAGGTGATGCTTGGCCAGGTAGAGCACCTGCTCGTCGGCCTCCTTGGCGCCGGGCTTGCGGGCGAACACGCCCACGTCCACCCATTCGTCCACGGCTTCGGCGGCGACCTTGCCCTTGCCGTCGGCGACCTGCTTGGCCGCGTGCAGCTTCAGGGTGACTTCGTACTTGCCGTCGGGACGCTTGCGCGCGGTGGCGTCGGTGGTGCGGTTTTCCCAGAACACGATACGCTCGAACAGGTCGCGGATGAAAGGATGGAATCTCGCCTCGGTGCCTGCGTACAGATCGGCCATGAAGTCGCGCGTGGTCGGGTAGGACGCGGACTGGAACGCATGCTTGCGCACGAAGCCGGCCAGCACGCGGTTGAGCGCGTCCTCGCCGATCATGTCCTTGAGTGCGTAGAAGGCGATCGAGCCCTTGTTGTAGTGGATGTACTGCTGGTTCTCGTTGAGCGTCAGCGGCTGCTCGGCCACGCGCTCGCCCGGGCGCTGGCGCAGATAGGTGTCCAGCTCGTACTTGAGGAACTTGCGCATCCTGCGCGGGCCGTACTCGTGCTCCATCACCATCAGCGCCGAGTACTGCGCCAGCGACTCGCTCAACATCGTCGCGCCCTGCACGTTGGCGCCGACCACCTGGTGCGCCCACCACTGGTGCGCGACCTCGTGCGCGGTCACGTAGAACGGATAGTCGATGTCATCGGCATCTTCGACCCGGGCGATGAAGCCAATGGCCTCCGAGTACGGGATCGTGCCGGCGAAGGACTGGGCAAAGCGCTGGTAGCCCGGGAATTCCAGGATGCGCACCTGCTTGAACTGGTACGGCGAGAAGTTGCGCGTGTAGTAGTCCAGTGATTTCTTGGTCGAGGCGATCATGCGATCGACGTTGTACGGATGCTGCTTGTCGAAATAGACATCGATCGCCACGTCGTTCCAACGGTCGTGCCTGACCTGCCAGTCGGCGGAGAGCCACGAGAAGAACGCCAGCAGCTTGGTTTCACCCTTGTAGCGATAGTAGTGGCGGCCGTCCTTGCGCCATTCCTGCTGCAGCGTGCCCGGAGCCAGCGCGATCTGGCCCTCGGTGGTGGAAACGGTGGTCTCGAAATCCACCCAGCCGGCATTCGGGCCCAGGTAGTTGTCCGCGTAGGCCTTGGTATCGCCAATCGGATTCATCCGCGGTACGTCGGGCAGCTTGTACTTGCGCCGGTCGTTGACGTCGGACAACTGCTGGCTCGGGTCGTAGCCGAACTGGGGCAATGCGGCGAAGTTGTTGAAGAACGTGCCGTTGTGGACCACCTGGGTGTCCTGCCCATCCATGCGGAAACCGTGCGGCGCATCGACCAGGTCGAAGTCGAAATCCATTTCCGCGCCCGGTGCCAGCGGCTGGTCGAGCGTGTAGATGGTGTAGCCCTGGATGTCGTCGCGCTGCCTGGTCCTGTGCGCAGGGAAGTCGAGCTTGTTGACCTGTACTTCAGGATCCAGGCTCACGTGCAGTTGGGTGATCGGCATGGTGGTGGTGTTGCGCATGCGGTAATGGCCGCGCAGGTGGACGGTGCGGGTTGCCGGCGTGATGTCCACTTCGGTGCGGATGGCGACCACGCGCGGCTGCGGCAGGTCCTTGTACTGGCGATAGGCCTTTTCGTAATCGGCGCTGCGCTGCTTGGCCAGGTCGCCAGGCACGTATCGGTTGAGCACGTTGGTGTTGTAGAAGATCCAGCCACCCAGGGCGACGAACGCCAGCAGCGAGACCGTCAGGGTGACCGCCGCCGTGCCGCGCAGGCGACGACGCAGCTGGCGCAGGCGTTCGCGCCAGTGCAGCGTGGTGCCGCGCGGCCACAGCAGGTAGGCCAACGCCAGCAGGGCCACGCACAGCGCGCCCCAGTACGCGTGGAACCACAGCGTCGGGCCGATGAAATGACCCCAGCCATTCATGTCCGAATATGGCGTCGGACTGGCGCGGCCGAAGTTGTACAGCAGGTGGTCGAAGTCCAGCATGCCCAGCGCCACGCGCGCCACCAGCACCACGATCATCAGCAGGTAGCCGATGAATTTGTTGCCGCTCACCGCCTGCAGGAACACCGCCAGCGCCGCCATCAGCAGGTAGGGAATGCAGTCCAGCACCATTGCCTGCAGATACAGCAGCGGTTCCAGATGGGTATAGCCATGGACCAGCTGGTAGCCCATGCCCAGCAATGCACCCGCCACGTGGAACAGCACGACCACGCACCACAGCGTGGTCAGCTTGGACAGCAGCGGGATGCCATCGGGCGTGGCATAGGCATCGGTGGCTTCGGCCACGGCCTGGCTGCGCTCGCGCCAGACCAGCTCGCCGGCGTAGAAGGTCAACACGATGACCAGCAGCAGGTTCATGCTGGCGTTCATCTGCACCTGCATCTGCCCGGTGACCGGCCAGGTCGCCGTGCCATACATGCGTCCGCCGGAGTAGAAGATCACCCCGACCACCAGCAGCCACACCAGCACGATCACCACCAGCGGCGCGCCCAGCAGCGTCTGGCGCAGGTCGAAGCGCACCTGGTGCAGGAACTGGGTCAGGCGCGCGGAAAGGCCAGCTTGCAGCTGCACGATCGGCACGGTGACCGCGTTGCTCTCCGTATCCAGGGGCGTGGCCACCTTGCGCCGGCGCAGGACCAAGCCTTCGCGGTCGGCGCGGAACAACGCATGGGTCGCCCACAGCAGGAGCGCGGTCAGGCCCAGGAACAGGGCGCGGTTACCCAGCAGCAGCCCGCTCAGTGGCGGCAGCTGGGTGTTGAGCTGGGCGCTGGACCAGTAGCGGATCTGGTCGGCGATGCCGGCACCACCGGACGGATCGACCAGCGCGGCGATCCAGCGAGTGGAGAGGTCCGAACTCAGCGAGTCGGACATCATCCACAGCACGAAGAACGCGATCACGCCGATGTAGGTGTAGAGCATCGAACGCGTGGCGGTGGCCAGCGCGAACAACAGCGCCGACAAAAACAGCAGGTTGGGGATGATCAGCACGACGAGCGACCAGGCGTAGGCGCCCCACGGCGTCGGCCCCAGGCGCGCCTGGTCCAGCCACGGCATCTTGCTGCCCAGCCACATGCCGAACATCACGCCCAGCATGATGGCCAGGCTGGCCAGGAAACCGCCACCGAAGCGCCCGGCCAGGTACACGCCCTTGGGCATCGGCGTGGCGAAGAACAGCTCGGCGGTGCGTTGCTCGAAATCGCGCAGCGCGATCCCGCCCACGAAGATCGTGGTCAGCAGCACACTCATGACGCTGAAGGCGCCCAGCACCACCGTGGTCACCGCCGGTGCGTTGCGCATCACGTTGCCCACGCCGCCGCCGTAGGACACGTTGTCCGAGGCCAGCATCGCAAAACCGATGCCGGTGAACACCGCCAGCACCACCCAGAACACGCCATTGCGCAGCAGGAGCCTGCGCTCCATCTTCAGCAGTTGCAGCAGCATGGCTCAGGCCTCCGCGCGGGCGGGTGCGGCAGCACGGCGCAGTTCGCCGAAATACACGTCTTCCAGGTCGGCGGGCACCGCGGCAAAGCCGTCGCCGGGCGCGCTGTCGCTCAGCACGTGGATCACCGGGAAGCCGGCAACCAGGCGCGTGGACAGCACGGTATGCGCGGCTTCATAGGCAGGCAGCTCGCCCTTGTCCAGGGTCTTCTTCCATACACGGCCGTCCAGGGTGCCGATCGCCTGCAGCGGCTCGCCGGCCAGGCGCACCTGGCCGCCGGCGATGATGGCAAAGCGCGGGCACAGGTCGGTGACGTCCTCGACGATGTGGGTGGACAGGATCACCACCGTGTTCTCGCCGATCTCGGCCAGCAGGTTGAGGAAGCGATTGCGCTCGGCCGGGTCCAGGCCGGCGGTGGGCTCGTCGACGATGATCAACGACGGCTGGCCGATCAGCGCCTGGGCGATGCCGAAACGCTGGCGCATCCCGCCGGAAAACCCGCCCAGCTTGCGCTTGCGCACCTGCCACAGGTTGACCTGCTGCAGCAGCGCCTCGACCAGCGCCTTGCGCTCGCCGCGCGCGGTGACCCCCTTGAGTACCGCGAAGTGGTTGAGCATGTCCTCGGCCGAGACCTTGGGATACACGCCGAATTCCTGCGGCAGGTAGCCCAGCCGGCGCCGCGCGCCGGTCTTGTCGGCCAGCACGTCCAGTCCATCCAGGGTGATGCTGCCGGCGTCGGGGTCCTGCAGCGTGGCGATGGTGCGCATCAGCGAGGATTTGCCCGCGCCGTTGGGACCGAGCAGGCCGAACATGCCGCGCGGGATGTCCAGATCGATGTCCTTCAGCGCATGCACGCCGTTTGCGTAGGTCTTGGACAGTCCGCGGATCTGCAGCATCGTGATTCCTTTCAACGCCTGGGAGTTGCGCTGGATCCTGGGGCATGGCCGCGGCGGCGTATATCCCCCGGAAGTCACTTCGGCCGGTTGCCTCGCCGCGCTGCGTTGAAGCGTGCATGTGCGCATGGGCGGCCAGGGAGTACGGCGATGCAGATACGCAAGCGGTTCAAGAGTTGGTGCTGGTCGAGTGTGCTGCTGGTTTCGATGTCATCTGCGGCGGTATGTGCGCAGGTCGTGGATCATCCGATGCCGCCACAGGGCTGTGCGCCGGTGGCCGAGCGCGATGGGGAGGTCGGCTGCTGGATCCTGGCCGAGCAGCCGGTCGGCCAGTTCGCGCAGGCGCCGTACTGGCAGGTCGACAGTTTTCCGGACATGACCACGGCACAGGCCGCGCGCTCGACACGGGGCACGGTAGTCCAGTCGCTGGGCCAGGTGTGGCTGATGACCATCGCCGATCGGGACTGGCACGTCGCAGCGGGCGGGACGCACCGGGCCACGATCGGCCCGCTCCCCATCAATGCGACACATGCCTACGCCGCGCAGTACATGGAAGCGGTGTTCATGCCCGGGATGATCAGCCGTACGCACGTGCATTCCGGTCCGGAGGCGTGGTTCACGCTCAGCGGCGAGACCTGCCTGGAAACGCCGCAGGGCGTGGTGCTGGACCGTCCTGGCGATACCGGGCGCGTCATTCCCGCGGGGCCGCCGATGATGCTGATGGCGACAGGCAGCCAAATGCGGCGGGGACTGGTGCTGATCCTGCATGACAGCGCCGCACCGGCGACCACCGTGGTCAAGGACTGGACGCCGAAGGGACTGTGCAATGCACGCCTGGCCAAGGCGCCAGCGCCCTGATCAGCGTTCCGGCGGATCCGAGTCGATCACCTGCACATGGCCGCCGGTGGTCTGCGGCACAACGCTGGCGTCGGTGGCCACCAGCACGGTGCCGGGTCGGACCAGCGGCAGCACCTGCGCCTTGAAGGCATCGGGGATCACCACCTGATTGACCTCTTCGGCCGGCAGCGCAGCGCCGGCTTCGTCTTCGCGGCCGGGCACACCGATCGCAATCCAGGAGGGCATCGACAGCTGTGCATTGACCGCACCGGCAGCGGGTGGCACGTAGCCATCGGCCACGATGTAGGCATGGGTGCCGGTACGCGGGGTCGGGCTGTTGAGGGTGATGCGGGTGCGGCCGATTTCGGTGCCGTTGCGATAGACGAACAGGATCCGGTCGCTGCGGCTGAGCACGACTGACAGCGGACCGTCCGGCGCGCGACCTGGCTCCCAGCGCCAGGCGCGACCGTCTTCCAGCAGCGGAATGTCCACGTCCTTGCCGGTGGTGGGATCGATCGGGCTGAGCGCACCGGGATGGACCAGCGACACCGGCGCCTTGCCTTCCTCGGCCACGACCACGGTCATGCCCATGTTGGAGGCATCGAACAGCTTGGCGGCGAAGGCGCTGGGCAGATGCACGCAGCCGTGCGATTCGGGATAGCCGGGCAAGCCACCGGCATGCAGCGCCACGCCATCCCAGGTCAGCCGCTGCTGGTACGGCATCGGCGCGCTGTTGTAGAGGCTGGAGCGGTGGTCCTTGTCCTTCTGCAGGATGGTGAACACGCCGGTCGGGGTTTCATGCCCGGCCTTGCCGGTGCTGACCGTGGTCCAGGCCATCAGGATGCCGTTGCGATACACGTAGGCGCGCTGTTCGGTGAGGCTCACCACCACTGCCATCGGACCGGCTGTCTTGTCGTCGCCGCCCCAGACCCACTCGCCGGGTTTGAGCACGGCAGCTCGGGTATCGATGGGGCTGGACTGTTTGGCACCCCAGAAGGGCACCGCGGGCAATGCGGGCGCCGCTGCACTCAGCAGCAGCGTGCACAGCAGGAAAAAGACAGAACGCCGCATCGCTGACCTCCATGGCCATGGGTGATGCGCAAGCCTAACCGTCAACGCGTGGCGACGGCCTTGTCGGGATTGGATCGCGGCGTACCGCGCAGGCGGGCCATCGCGCACTGGGCCAGCGACGAGCGCGTCAACCAGGCCTGCTGCGGGTAGTACGAAAACACGAACTGCCCGTCCTTCATCACGTCGATGATGGGCTTGGCCATGGCCGCGCGCACGGCCGGGCAGCCCCAGCTGCGGCCAAGCCGGCCCATCTTCCTGCCAGTACCGGCATCGACGTACGGCGCGCCATGCATGACGATGGCGCGGCTCAGCGCGGCATCGTTGAAGCCGG
>JBIIHJ010000097.1:0-11402 GCA_044235875.1 Pseudoxanthomonas sp. | reverse complement strand
CGCCCAGCGCGCCGAACTTTCGGCCGAATTCGACCTGGCATCCAAGTCCCCTGCCCTGGCCTGGCTGTCCGAACACGCCCTGGACGAGGCTGGAGCCTGCCAGCTGCGGCGGGTGCTGCGCGCCGATGGCGGGTCGCGCGCATGGATCAACGGCCGCGCGGTGCCGGTCTCGCAGCTGGCCGAGCTGTCCGGGCTGCTGGTGGAAATCCACGGCCAGCACGAGCACCAGGCCCTGCTCTCCAGATCCAGCCAGCTGGCGCTGCTGGATGCCTTTGCCGGCAGCCAGGCCCAGCTCGGCGCCGTGCAGAAGACCGCCGCGGCCTGGAACGCCCTGTTGACCGAACGCGCCCGTCTGACCGCACAGGGCGATGTTTCGGACCGGCTCAATTACCTGCAACACCAGCTGGACGAACTGCGCCGGGAGGATCTCTCGCCGCTCGCCATCGAGACACTGGTGGCAAGCCACCGCCGCCAGGCCCATGCCTCCAGCCTGATCCAGGCCTGCGATGACGGCCTGGCACGGCTGTCGGGCGAAGAAGGTCCGTCGGCCGCAAGGATGCTGCTGCAGACCCGCGGCGAACTGGCCCGCGTGGTCAACCACGAGCCGCGCCTTGGCGGGGTCGACACCTTGCTGGAAAGCGCCCAGATCCAGCTGGACGAAGCGCTGGGACTGCTCAACCAGATCCGGGACGAGCTGGACGTCGATCCGGAGCAGTTCGAGCGCGCCGAGCGCCGACTGACCCGCTTGCTCGACCTGGCGCGCAAGCATCGGGTCCCGCCCGAACAACTGGACGACGTCGCCACGCGGATCGAGCACGAGCTGGAAGGGTTGCGTGGCGCCGGCGAGCGCCTGGCCGGACTCAATACCGAGATCGAAGCGGCGCGCCAGGCCTGGCGCACCGCCGCCGCGGCGCTGACCAAGGTCCGGACCAAGGCCGCCACCGCCCTGGCCAAGAAGACCACTGCGCTGATCGGCGAACTCGGCATGGGCGGCGGCAAGCTGGAGGTCCAGCTGGAACCGGCCGAGACCGAGCGCCCAGACCCGCAGGGCGCCGAACGGGCCGAGCTGCTGGTCGCGGCCAACGCCGGCCAGCCGCCGCGCCCGCTGCGCAAGGTGGCCTCGGGCGGTGAACTCTCGCGGATCTCGCTGGCCATCGAAGTGGCCGCGCTGGGTGCGGATGCGGTGCCGACCATGATCTTCGACGAAGTCGATTCGGGCATCGGCGGGGCGGTAGCCGACATCGTCGGCAAGAAGCTGCGTGACCTGGGCCGTGAGCGCCAGGTGCTGTGCGTGACCCACCAGCCGCAGGTCGCCGCCCAGGGCCATGCCCACTATCGCGTCAGCAAGGCGCCGGTCGAAGGCATGACCCAGTCCTCGGTGGAATCGCTCGACCCGGACGCGCGCAGGGAAGAGCTGGCGCGCATGCTCGGCGGCGTGCAGATCAGCGCCGAAGCGCGCGCGGCCGCCGGCAAGCTGCTGGAATCGGTGGACTGACCTATATGAAAAAGGCCGGGGGATCCCCCGGCCTTTTCTTCGACACCTGCTGGCTCCGGCTTACTTGCGCTTCTTGCGCACGTACAGCACCAGCGAGTGTTCCTCGATCTCGTAGCCATGCTCGGCGGCGATCTTCACCTGCAGCGCCTCGATCTCGTGGCTGGAAAACTCGATGACCTTGCCCGAATCGATATCGACCATGTGGTCGTGGTGCTCGCCCCGGTCCAGTTCGTAGACGGCCTGGCCGCCCTCGAAGTTGTGCTTGAGGACCAGGCCGGCAGCCTCGAACTGGGTCAGCACGCGATAGACCGTGGCCAGACCGATCTCATCCCCCACGCCGATCAAGGCGCGGTAGATGTCTTCGGCGGTCATGTGGCGCGGCGTGGCTTCTTCCAGCAGGGCCAGGATGCGAAGGCGGGGATGGGTGACCTTGAGGCCGACCTTGCGTAGATCCAGTGATTCCATCGGGGGCTCCCATTCATTGGCGGTTTAGCGCCAGCTGCCTCGCGATTGGGTCGCGGCGATGGCTGCAGTGTATCATCGGCGGGCTCGTACCCGCCCTCTCGCAGATGCCCTTCTCCATGCGCAATTACCTGTTGATCGCCGCCATCGGCCTTGTCACTTCCGGCTGCGGCATCATCTACAAGCAGCCCATCTACCAGGGCAATCTGATCGACAAGAGCGATGTCGACCAGCTGGTGGTTGGCCAGAGCAAGCAGCAGGTACTGGCGCTGCTGGGCACCCCGTCAATCGCCGATCCGTTCCACGCCCAGCGCTGGGACTACACCGCCACCGAGCGGACCGACCGTCTGGGCCGGGTGCACATGAAGAATTTCACCGTGTACTTCGACAACGACCAGGTCACCAAGTGGGAAGGCGACTACTTCCCCAACCAGGACGAGCAGCTGGCCCGCAACAGCGTGCGTCAGTTCGGCCCGAACCTGGCCAAGGACAAGAAGAAGGGCCAGGGCGGCGGCTGATCGCCTGACCTGACGGCTCTCACGTTTCAAGGCCCGGCGGCGCGACGCCGGCGGGCTTCCTTCGGATCGATCAGCAGCGGTCGCAGCAATTCCACGCGGTCGCCATCGATCAGCAGCGTCTGCGGCGTGGCCTGTACGCCGAATACCGCGATTCCCGAGGCCTGCCCCGCCGCCTGGATGGCCGCTGCGTCGATCGCGTCGGCAACGCTTGCACCTTCGGGCAATTCCACCATGACGGCCTGATAGTGCCGTGGCCAGGCCAGGACAACCTCGATCTTCATCGGCTCAGCCGCCGCGGTCGGCGGTCCGCACGAAATCGTCCACCATCCGGTCCGCCAGCCCCTGGAACCCCAGGGTAAAGGCCGGACCCAGCAGCCGGCTCGACGGCTCGAAATCCAGCGTCAGGCTGACCTTGCTCACACCCTCGCCCAAGGTCTGGAATTCCCACAGGCCGTGCAGCTTGCGGAACGGGCCATCCTTGAGGTTCATGTCGATGCGGCCCGGTCGATCCAGCGTGTTCTCGGTGGTGAACCAGGTGCGCAGCGCGCCCAGGCCCAGGTCCAGCCTGGCGACCATGCGCTCATCGCTCGACTCGAGGATTTCGGCCTTGTCGCACCAGCCGAACCGGCGCGGATAGGCCTGGACGTCGTTGACCAGATCGAACATGTAGTCGGCCGGGTGTTCGACCAGAGCGCTGCGGCGGATGGTGGGCATCGTGGGAGTGCGACAAAACCTGAAGTAACGGCGGGCTCGCTCGAACCGTCCCCATCGGCGACAATGGACGGATGGCAAAGAAGTCGGACAAGGATAAAGCAAACAGCACGGGCACCATCGCGCTGAACAAGCGCGCGCGCCACGAGTACCACCTCGAGGAACGCATGGAGGCCGGTCTGGCGTTGCAGGGCTGGGAGTTGAAGTCGATCCGCGCCGGCCGCGCCAACATTGGCGAAAGCTACGCGGTGGTGCGCAGCGGCGAGCTGTTTTTGTTCGGCGCGCAGTTCACGCCGTTGATCCAGGCCTCCACGCACGTGGTGGCCGATGACCGCCGAACCCGCAAGCTACTGCTGCACCGGCGCGAGATCGACGTACTGGTCGGCAAGGTCGAGCGCGACGGCTACACGCTCATCCCCACCGCGATGTACTGGAAGGGCAACAAGGTCAAGCTCGAGCTGGCCCTGGCCAAGGGCAAGCAGACCCACGACAAGCGCGCGACCGAGAAGGACCGCGAGTGGGCGCGCGACAAGCAGCGCCTGATGCGCCGGCATAACCGCGACGCCTGATCACAGGCATCGCGTGGCTGCGCGGGCTTAGGTCTCAGCCAGCATCTTCACCAGATTCGGAATCCCGCGGCCCTGCATGTAGCGGTCGCGGCCGATGTCGTTGCAGTGGTTCATCAGCACCTCCTTGATCTTGTCGGGGAAACCGATGTACTCGCGCCGCACCGACAAGAAGCCTGCGATCAGGCCCGACACGTGCGGTGCGGCCATGCTGGTGCCGCTCATCTCCACCATCCAGGTGGTCGGATCCTTGGCCTTGTAGCCGAAGTGCGCCGAAACAATCTTCTCGCCCGGCGCGACCACGTCCGGCTTGCAGCGGCCATCGGCGGTCGGGCCCTTGGACGAGAAATACGACACGCCGTAACTGCGCGGGTTGGTCTTGTGCACCGAACCCACGGCGATGGCTTCCTCCAGATTGGCCGGATCGCCAATGGTCATGTCCATGTTGGCCGCCAGCGCCATGCCGTCCTGCTGCACCAGCCAGGCCAGGCCCTCGTTACCCGCCGCAAGCACGACCACCACGCCTTGCCGCCAGAGCCGACGCAGCTCGTTGCACAACGGGGTGAAGCCGCAGCCATAGCTCTCCGCATCGAACCAGCCACCCAGGCTGAGGTTGACGCCATGGATCACCAGCTGGCCGGCCTCATCGTTGATCCGGGCGACCTGCTGGATCGCCTTGATCACCCACGAATCGCGGCCGTTGCCCTCATCGTCCAGCACCTTGAACCCGTACAGCTGCGCCTGCGGCGCGATCGCAGTGAAGTCCACGCGCGTCTTGCCGTCGCCACCCGGCAGCGGCGCCGAACAATGCCCGGCAATGATTCCGGCCACGTGCGTCCCATGCCCGGCCTGGTCCAGATGGGTGAAAGCGCGGCCGTCCCGGCGTTTGAGTTCGCGCGGGCGACCGCGCAGCGTGCAGTCCCATTGCGCGACCACCACATCGCGCACACCGGGCTCGAAAAAATGCGGATGCCCGGCAGCGATCCCCGTATCCAGCACCGCCCAGCCGATGCCCTGCCCCAACGCGTGGTAGGCGTTCTGCGCCGCATCGGCCTGGATCACCGCGCGCGAGCGATCCAGCAACGCACGCTTGCCCGCATCGCGCCACAGCCGCTTGAAGTTGAGCGCCTGGTACTGGTTGCGCAGCGACTCGATCTCGAAGCGCGTCAGCTGCGCCGAGACGAAACGCTCCATCGAATCCTCCAGCACGATCGCCTGGTCCAGTGCTTGTCCTCTCAAGCCGGTTTCCTGGGCGGCCAGGTCGCGGATGTAGTCGACCAGCGCCGCGCGCGCCTGCGCCGGTGCGACACCGGCGGGAAGCTGGTCCAGCTCGATCAGGACCTCGTGCCGGGTCGCGCTGCCATGGGCTTCCATCCTGTCGGACAGATCCTTGAGCACCACCGTGCTGGTGACCGGTTGGTCGAACCCGGTGCCCACCACCGCACGGACGTGGCTGCGGACCTGCGCGATCGACAGATAGCCAGAGCCCGAATGCGGATTGCGCGGTCCATCGGGATTGATGCCCGGCGCGGTGTAGTTGCTGAAGCGCCCGTTGGCACCTTCGATGTCGTTGGACAGGTCGCCATCCAGCGCAACCGGATCGTTTCGATCGGCCACGTTGTACCAGGTCCGCACGCAGGGGGGGAACGGCAGCTTTTTCTTCTTGATGTCCTGTTTGAACATGCTGCGCACCGCCGGCAGCCCCAGCGGCGAGCCAATGGTCAGGAACAACGCGACGTCGCATTCGGCGGCCTGCAGTTTGCGCAGCACTTCGTAGGCGATCATCGAGCCCTGGCTGTGGGCGACCACGACGAACGGGCCACCGCCGGCCTTCAGCCGCTCCAGCAGGCTGCGCTCCATCGCCGCGCGCCGCGCCGGAACGAAAAAGAAATCGTGGACATCCTGCAGCAGCGCCGCCGAGACCAGGCGCAGGAGAATTTCATTGAGCCCTGACCACAAGCCGCGCGCACCCGGGCCAGTCATCGTCCCCGGTGCCGCACCGGCCTGCACCTGCTCGAGCACGGCTTCCAGCCTGGCGCGCTCGGCCGGTGTCTCGGCCAGTGCGTCCACCAGCGCATGCAGGTCGCCGCCGGCCTGCGCCAGGCCGAACGTTGAAATCACGCGCTGCTCGGCCTGGCTGATGGTGGGACCCTCATCGCGGTCGCTGCAGGTGCCGGCTTCGGGGACCGGGTAGCGCTGGCGATCGACCCAGTACGCCAGCCGCGTGCGCTCCCCCATCGCCCGACCGAACAGCGCCTGGTCCCACTGGCAACGCAGCACCTCGGCCGGCGGCTTGTTGCCGATGCCGTGGATGTAGACCACGGTCATGGCCTGGCCCTGGGCGCCGGCCATGTAGCCGCTGCGGGCCAGGGCACCGACCGCCGAAGGCGCCTGCGCCGTCTCGGCGGCGCGTGCGGCGCTGCGTTTGACCGTGGTCTTGGCGGCCTTTCTGACGGTCTTCTTGACGGCTTTTTTGACCGGTTTGGTCACAGGCGCGTCGACCTCGGCTGGCCGCTTGCGCGCTGTGGAAATATCGGTCCTAGCGCGGGTCCGCGCCGGTCGTTTGGTCGCCATTTCCGGTCTCCCATCTACGGATGCATGATCACCACCGCCATGGTCCGCCCCCTTCGGCCCGGCCACCACAGGCTAACCGGCCTATGTCGCACGCCTTGTGACTGGCACCTCCCGCCCCTACACTGGTGGCATCGGGACGATCTTCCGACCTTGTTCGAAACCGGGGGTGCACTGGCTTCGACGGGGGTTGCGAAATTACCTGGTGCATGCCGAGGGGGTAGCTTTCCTCGTTAATCCAGCTGCAAACTTCTAGTTGCCAACGACGACAACTACGGTTCGGACTTCGCTCTCGCCGCCTAAACAGCAGTGTTGAGTTGTAGTTCTACAGCCGCCTAAGGCGAACCCCCGAAACCACTTGTGCCCGTGCTCGTGGATGTAGGGTCATTATCACGGAACCGGCTTTGACGGCTGCCTGTCAGTCATCGCTTAACCAAAACAGGCTGGTCCTGGGGTGCGTTTTGCACACCGTGCTGCCACAGGGCGAGATCCAACGGTGAGCTAAGCATGTAGTACCGGGGATGGAGTGCCTTCGGACGGGGGTTCAATTCCCCCCACCTCCACCAATTGGCCGTCTCGCGACGGCACGGAAAAGCCGGAAGCCAACGACATGGCTTCCGGCTTTTTTGTTGGCCGAATGTGGCATCAGTCCGACAGTTGCGATCTGGGTCCGGCCGTCGGTACGCAGGACCCGTCAAACGTCATTCGAGGCGCCGGCATGCGTGCAGGCGGCTGATGAATTCAGACCTCGGACGCAAGTGGATCAACCCTGTCCGTGCTCGCGCAACTGGTCGAGCACTTCGTAGCAGGCACCCATGGTGTGGTAATCGGTCTTGCCGGCCGGGCTCTTCTCGTCGCTGTACTTGCGGTTGTCCGCGTCCAGGATGCGATACCAGGCGCCGTACTGGTGGTCGATCATGTGCGCCCACGAGAACTGCCACAGCTTGTCGTACCAGGCCCAGTACGCATCGTCGCCTGTGCGTAGCGCCAGCAGCGCCGCCGCGGCCAGGCTTTCGGCCTGCACCCAGAAGTACTTGTCGTCATCGCACACCGCGCCATCCGGCGCGAAGCCGTAGTACATGCCACCGCGCGTGTCGTCCCAGCTGCACGCCAGCGCGGTATCGAACAGATGCCGCGCGGTCGGTACCAGCCAGTCCACCGTCCCGGCCAGCTCGCGATCCAGGATCAGCAGCAGCTTGGTCCACTCGGTCTGATGGCCCGGCTGGAAACCCCACGGCCGGAACAGGTGCTTGGGATCATCCTTGTTGTATTCCCAGTCCACGTTCCAGTCGGTGTCGTAGTGCTCCCACACCAGGCCACCGGCCTTGGCCGCCTGGCGCCGGGTCATGTGGTCGGCCAGCAGCAGCGCGCGCTCCAGATAGCGGCGCTCGCCGCTGGCCTGGTACGCGGCCAGCATCGCCTCGCACATGTGCATGTTGGCGTTCTGGCCACGGTAGTCGCTGAATTGCCAGTCGGCGTCGGCCTCATCGCGGTACAGCCCCGCGTCGGCGTCCCAGAAGCGCCGTTCCAGCAGCTGCCAGGTTTCATCCATCCACGCGCGGGCCTCATCCACGCCGGCCTTCAGGCCACACGCATACGCCAGCAGGACGAAGGCCACGCCGTAACAGTGATTGGTGGTGTCTTCCGGAACGCCGTTGCGCAGCGTCCAGACATAGCCGCCGTTCTGTGGGTTGCGATGCACCTGGCGCAGGTAAAGCAGGCCGTGCAGCATCGCCGCGTGGTACTGCGGATCCTTGAACTCGCGCCAGGCCATCGCGTAGTTGAAGACAAACCGCGTGCTGCTGACCAGGTGCCGATGACCGGCATCGTAGACCGTGCCATCGTCCTTGAAATACTGGAAAAACCCGCCGCTCGGATCGATGGCGCGCGGATGGTAGAACGCCATCGTCTGCGCAATGTGGCTGCGCAGGAACTCGGTGGAGCGAAAATCCGGTTGGCTCGACATGGTCATTCAACTCCCTGCAGCAAGGACTGGACTTCGGCGCGTGGCGGCATCGCCGCGAATGCACCCTTGCGTGTCACGGCCAGCGCGCCGACAGCGGTGCCGAAGCGGACCGCGCGCTCGATCTTGATGGGGTCGGCGCTGAACATGGCAAAGCCCTCGCCTGCCCCACCCTGTTCGACCAGGCTCACCAGCAGGCCGGCGACGAAGGCATCGCCAGCGGCCGTGGTATCGCGCACCTGCACCGCGAAGCTGCCAACCTGGCCCTGCGCGTGGCGGCTGGTCCAGTGCACCTCGCCGCCGCCGTCGGTCACCACCAGCAGGCGCGCACGCGCGGCCAGGATGCGTGCGACCACCTGCGCTTCGGCTGCGACATCGTCGGCAGCCAGGTATTGCAGTTCTTCGCGCGAGAGCTTGACCACGTCAGCCAGTTCCAGCGCCTGCCACAGCACCGGTCGCGGATCGCGATCGGCCGCCCACAGCGCCGGTCGCAGGTTGAGATCGAAGCTCACCACCGCGCCCGCCTGCTGCGCACGCCGCGCGCCCGCGAGCGTAGCGGCGGCGCAAGGCGCCTCGCTCAGGCTGACCGAGCAGAAATGGAAGACATCGGCCTGTGCCAGGCACTGCGGGTCGAAGTGCGCTTCGCGGAACAACAGATCCGCCGACGGCGGACGGTAGAAACTGAAGCTGCGCTCGCCCGCCTCGTCGAGCGCGACAAAGGCCAGTGCGGTTTTGGCCGCATCGGTGCGGACGGTATACGACACACCGACGCCGGCCTGGGCAAGTTCGCCATGCAGGAAGTCGCCGAACATGTCCTGGCCGAGCATGCCGACGAACTCGCTGCGGGCACCCAACCGCGCCACGCCCACGGCCACGTTGGCCGGCGCGCCACCGGCGTATTGCTCGAACGCGCGTGCATGGCCCTCCACTGGCGGCTGCGCCAGCAGGTCGATCAGCACTTCGCCAAAACAGACGATGCGTGGCGTGGTGCCGGACGATGAAGGATCAACGGGCATCGAAGAGTTCCCAGGGTGTGGAGGTGGAGACGACCGTGCGTGGGCACATTCTGTGACCGAAGACCAGAGACTGGCCGCGCGGCACGGGCGTCAGAACGAAGCGGTTGTTTTAACAGAGTCGGCTTGTCGGAGCAGGCTGGTCGATCGCGTCTGCACGACTTTCTCGCGGCAGATGCCGCGTCACACCGCAGGGCAACAGGCCATGAGGGTGAGGGTGTCATCGGCGACGCAGGCATGGCAGGGTGTCGAAGAATCACGTTACAGCGTCAGTTTCTATTTGGATCGATCTAAATTCTGCCAGAGCCCACGTTAAATGCAGCGTGCGCTGCAGCATGATCAGGCAAATACTTGCTTCGCAACCGCTGTCGCGCCCGGAAAACCCCGGCTGGACGACTTGATGCGCCTGGACTGATATCGATGACGGGCGCTGTGCACGGGCGCTGGCCGCGATGTGGTGGATCCCCGCATCGATGACGCGGGCAATGCGCGACACGCTGAGCCATGCTGTCGGGCACCAAGCCCATCAGGATCGCTGGCCAACACCGATTCGGAGCTGCCCTCAGGATGCGAGCCAGGGATCGCCTGGGACACCGCACGCGGCACGGCAGGGTGGCCGCCTGTGCGGGTGAAAGACGGCAGGCCGCCAGGGCGCGGCGCACAGCCGGCGGCGTCATGCGCTTGCAGGTCCATCAGGTCAATGCGGTGAACATCTGCCGGCACTGGCCACGACAAAAAAACGGGCCGCATGCGGCGGCCCGTCGTTCATTGAATGACGTCGTGCAATCAGCCGCGGGGAACCTGGCTGGAAGTCTCCTGCTCGACCGGCAGCACGCGGATCTCGACACGGCGGTTCTGCGCACGGCCCGCATCGGTGTCGTTGCTGGCGATCGGATAGCGCTTGCCCATGCCGATGATCTCGAAGCGCTGACGCATCAGGCCCTGGCCGATCAGGTAGTCGCCAACCGAGTTGGCGCGCGCCTCGGACAGGGTCTGGTTTGCCGCATCACTGCCGATGCTGTCAGTGTGGCCGCTGACTTCCACGATGGTCTGGTTGTATTCCTTCAGCGTCGAGGCGACGTTGTTGAGCGCCGGATAGAACTGCGGCTTCAGCGCCGACTTGCCGAAGTCGAAGGTCACGCCATCGGGCAGGTTGAGCTTGATGACATCACCATCGCGGCTGACATCGATGCCCGTCCCGGCGGTCTGCCGACGCAACTCGGCTTCCTGACGATCCTGGTAGACGCCGATCGCGCCCCCCGCCAGGCCGCCAACGCCGGCACCGATCAGCGCATGCTGGCGACGCGAGGTGGCGTCATGTCCGCTGAGCAGGCCCAGCGCCACGCCGACGCCCGCGCCGATCAGCGCGTTGTTGCGGGTCCGGTTGGGGTCATTCGGATCGCTGGTCTGGCCGGTGTAGGTGGCGCAGCCGGACAGCACGGTGGCCGAGAGTACGCCGCACAGCATTGCGCGGGTCAGCAGTTTGTTCAGTTGGAAGTTCATGGTTGCTCGCTTCGGGGGTGTTCCCGTTTGTTGCAGTGCTGGCACGCTAACGTCACCTTCGCCAAAACAGGATGAATCACGCCAAGTGGCGCCAGCACCCGTTCAGCCCCGCGAATACCACGTCATGACGGAGTCTGTTCAACGGCGCTGCGCGTAGGCGGCCAGCGCCGCTTCCCTGCCCTGCGACAGGCCCACGATCGGTTGGCGCGGATAGCCTGGCGCAAGCTGCCGCAACAGCTCCGGTGATTCCCAAGGCGCAAAACGTGCCTTGAGCGGCAGAGCCTCAAGTTCCGGCACCCATCGCGTGATGTAGCGCGCCTGCGGATCGAACTTCTGTGCCTGGGTTACGGGATTGAAGACCCGGAAATATGGCGCTGCATCAGCGCCGGTGCCGGCGATCCACTGCCAGCCCAGCGTGTTGTTGGCCAGGTCCGCATCGACCAGCGTGTCCCAGAACCAGCGCGCACCCTCCAACCAGTGCAACCGCAGGTGCTTGGTGAGATAGCTGCCCACCAGCATGCGCACGCGGTTGTGCATCACCCCGGTATGCCACAGCTCGCGCATGCCGGCATCGACGATCGGCACGCCGGTCATTCCGCG